>NZ_JAUBTI010000021.1:3032-92209 GCF_036702415.1 Microcoleus sp. D3_18a_C4
ATAATTCCTGTAGGGGATCCCCTCACCGACAATAATTGCCTAAAACCGACAATCTCATAAACCTGCCCCCACCCAACGACAAATCGCTGTTAAAGTTGAGCGCGATATTTCTTAGGAGGCGGGTTTATAGGCTTTCTCGTTTCTATTAGAGATATTGGTGAACCCGCCCCTACAGGATTAATATAGATATAATTCCTGTAGGGGATCCCCTCACCGACAATAATTGCCTAAAACCGACAATCTCATAAACCTGCCCCCACCCAACAACAAATCGCTGTTAAAGTTGAGCGCGATATTTCTTAGGAGTCAAACCGACGATTTTGCAGAAAGTCTTGCTAAAGTGACTTTGGTCGTGAAACCCGACTTGCTCCGAGATATATGTTATTGATAAATCTTGCCTTTTCAACAACTGTTTGGCTTTCTCAATCCGGCACTTGGTGACGTATTGATGGGGCGTGACTCCAATTGATTGTTTGAACAAACGACTGAAATAATAAGGACTAATCTGCACTAAGTTAGCCAGTTCAGCTATGTGCAAATCTCGGTTTAGGTAGTCATTTATGTAGTTAATAACAATCTGCAATTTGACAGGATCGAGACCGCCTTCAAAATCTCGCCTATGCGGTTTTTGTGCACAATAGCGGTGCAGTATGTGCATTGAAAGCGCGTTTTTCAGTGCATCGACATAAAGAGTACCGTTTAATCCACCTGATTCGAGTTCGGTTTTGAGGGCCCAGCCAATGCCGAGAATCAAAGGATCGCTGATTTTCCAGTGCGGTATAATTTCAATGAGGTTTGAATGGGTCGATTCGCCAACTGTTTTGTGGAAGTCGGTAGGGTCGATCGCGATCGCGACAAATTCAGGATCTTCGACTGCACCTGACTGGAAATCAGTACCAGCACCACCAATGAAAATCTCTCCTCTTTGCCACGGTTCGCTACCGTAGTGTTTCCCGTTGAGTATTCCGTTTACTGTAACTGAATTGAGTATCAGCCCAATGTTGTGTTGTTGGAAACAGTGTTCGGGAGTTTCGTCTGCTGGCTGACGGTGATATTCGACGTGAATTCCCTCCCATTTTGTGCCGTGGCTCGACAGGATTGAGGGACTCGGGAGAATCGATTTCATCGCGTCTGGCTGGGCAAAATCAAGAATTAAGGCTTTCTCTGAGGACATAGCTTGCACCTGGGGCAGTTGCTGTTATTCTAGAGCTCTGAAGTTCCCGCAGGTATACAAAAGATAGCCAGCCATTTACATATTCTAGCTCTGTTTGTCAAGGTTCCGCAATAAAAATTAATGGAGTTTGACTCTAGGGCGGTGTAGAGTCGATCGATAGTCGGCTTTTTCATACCAGCCGTTGTGCCTACAATTAATTACTGATAATTCTTAACTTTTAGAGCGATAAATCCCAAATCTAAAATCCAAAATCCAAAATCACCAATCTAAAATCTAAAATCTAAAATCTAAAATCTAAAATCTAAAATAAAATGACGCCCGCTAAAGTTTCCCAGCAGTACAAAAGCACTTTACAGGAAACCCGCAGGCGTCAATATCAAGCAAACTTAAATCTTAGAAAAGACCCAGTGTGAAAGATTTGTCGATCGGGAAAATAGCACCAATACCCAACCACAGAGTTACCGCAGTTCCCAACAGGAAAACTGTAGTAGCAACAGGGCGGCGGAACGGATTTTGAAACTTGTTAACGCTTTCGATGAACGGAATCAAAATCAAGCCAAGGGGAACAGCAGCCATGCAAGCAATACCCAACAATTTGTTAGGCAAAACCCGCAGGAGTTGGAACACAGGCCACAAATACCATTCCGGCAGAATTTCCAGCGGAGTAGCAAAAGGATCAGCCGGTTCTCCAACCAAAGCCGGGTCGAGTACAGCCAAACCGACGCAAAGAGCAAACGTTCCCATGATTACTATAGGGAAAACGTAGAGCAAGTCATTAGGCCAAGCTGGTTCGCCGTAATAGTTGTGACCCATGCCCTTAGCGAGCTTAGCGCGGAGCGCGGGATCGCTCAAATCTGGTTTTTTGATAATAGACATAGTGAGAGTGTTCTCCTTTTAGTTTTACCCGGGCCTGCCATTCCGCTGTATTCGTTAGTCTGAATCAGCGGGGCGATCGCAGGAAGTATTAGCCGTAAATAAATATCTTGAGTGATGAATTCTGAATTTTCAACTCACAATTCAGCGGGGGGGCAAAAAAAATACCGCCCCCACAACTCAAAACTTACAACGGGCCAGAGATACCTTGCTTGCGAATCATCAAGAAGTGAGCCAGCATGAACACTACAATCAGCCAAGGCAACACAAAAGTGTGCAAGCTGTAGTAGCGAGTCAAAGTGCCTTGACCGACGCTGACACCGCCACGCAGCAGTTCAACCATCAAAGAACCGACAAACGGGATGGCTTCGGGGACGCCCGAAACGATTTTAACCGCCCAGTAACCGATTTGATCCCAAGGCAGCGAATAGCCGGTCACGCCGAAAGAAACAGTGATGACTGCCAAGATTACTCCTGTCACCCAGGTTAACTCGCGGGGCTTTTTGAAGCCGCCGGTCAGGTAAACCCGGAAGGTGTGCAAAATCATCATCAGTACCATCATGCTGGCAGACCAGCGGTGGATGGAGCGGATCAGCCAGCCGAAGTTGACTTCATTCATCAGGTATTGCACTGAAGAAAAAGCTTCTGCTACCGTGGGACGGTAATAGAAAGTCATGGCGAAGCCGGTGGCAAACTGGATCAGAAAGCAAACTAAAGTAATTCCGCCCAAGCAGTAGAAAATATTGACGTGCGGGGGTACGTACTTTGTAGTGATGTCATCGGCGAGCGCCTGAATTTCCAGGCGTTCCTCAAACCACTGGTAGGTTTTTGAGTCGGTGATTTGTTTAGAAAACATGGAGCCAGAATTCCTAAAAGAATATTGCTGTGGTTGAGGTTCAGGGCAGCAGCCACAAGGTTTTTTGTCGCCCCGCGCCGAGCAGCTTGCTTTTACTAGCAAATGCCTGAGGCTATTTTTTAAATTTGGAGCTGACGAAAGGAACTCTATTGTGCGATCGCCTGCAAGCCCTGGGAAACTAAGCGGTGGCTTGTCCCTACTCGCTGGCGTTGCCCGATCGAATTCCAGACTGTGATAAAAAATGTAACATAATTGCCGTGCAATTTTCACGCCCCCGATCGCTTTTTGGACACTTAAAAGGCTTTTTTGGGAATCTCAACATCCGCCCAAGCTACTATGCGGGTAGGGCTGAGCTACAGAAAGCAGTCCGAGCCGGAAACCGGTTTGCCGGGAGAGGCCAAATTTCATCTCGATCGTAAAACTTTACCTTTTGGGCCCAAACGCCCTCATTGTCGATCGAGTAACCCGAACCGGCTCGATCGTACAATCGAATCTTGTTTTGTAGTCAGGACTGCAGTCTTTACTAACAAAATCTGCTGGCGGCAACCTGCGTATTTCCGTAAAAAAAGCCGGTGATTGCCCCCATCCGTAAAGTCCTATCACAATTGAAAAGAAAGCAAACTTTCCACAAAAACTGGCAGTATTGGCGAGAAAGGAGTGGGACGCGGCGGTATCGGGAAGGGAATTTCAGGAAGAGACGGGAAGGATGGAAAGTCTCGCGATGGCGGTGTAAATCCAGTCGAAACGATCGCGCAATCGGATAGACTCACATCTGTAACATTTTTAACGTCGGCGATTAAATCCGATCCGACAAATATCCGAGTTCCCCGTGTGATACCGTCATCATAAGATTCAAATCGGTAAGAGAAGAAGTTAGGACCATTACGATCTTGTACGAAACCAACGACTTGAATTTTGTCACCTTCGACCCGGTTAAAATCCTCAATAACGGCATGGCGACCTTCACCGCCATAGAAGAGGTAAGGGCGGGCATTTGACGAACCGAGAACAAATACGTCAGCTTCACTTTGCCCGATTAAATAATCGATTTGTTCTCCTATTGATGAAAAGCTGTAACCCAATATGATGTCCTTACCCGGCCCGCCAATCAGGGTGTCGCTGCCTTCATTTCCCTCAAGCAAATCGTCTCCTGCATTGCCGTTAATGTAGTCATTATCTAAGTCACCTCTTACAGTGTCGTTCCCACTTTCTCCCAACAGGCGATCGTTACCTTTGCCGCCCATTAGCAAGTCGTTGTTGCTGCCACCAAACAAGCGATCGTCTCCATCTCCTCCGATCGCCGTATCATTGCCTTGACCGCCGTAAAGACAGTCATTGCCAGCCCCTCCCAAGATACTGTCGTTATTGTTTTCTCCTCTGATTAAATCAGCGCCTTCGCCACCCTCAAGAAGATCATTCCCAACACCTCCTTCAATTTTGTCATCGCCTTCGCCACCGCTGAGACTGTCGTTACCAGAGTAGCCCAAAAGGCGATCGCTACCGACTCCACCTGCGAGACTATCATTTCCTTCTCCGCCATCTAAAGTGTCATTACCACCCAAACCAGATAGAGTATCATTGCCTCCCAGCCCGCACAGGGAATCATCGCCAATTTCACCGGCTAGCAAATTATCGAAATTGTCACCGCATATAACTACCATAAACTTGTCCTCCTGAAAACTATTTCACAATTACAGTCACTCAATTTTAGATTTTGGCTTCTTCCCGTCCACTCAATTTTGAATTTGGGATTTTGTAAAGATTTTAGTCCTGATATCAAGTCTCTTAGCATCGGAATTATTCCTATCTCTCTTCTCGACATCTGCGTGAATCAGCGTCCATCCCTTGTCCGGGGCGGTTAATACATTCTCTTTTTTTTACCGCAGATGATGGCAGATAAACACAGATTAACGCCGATGAATTAGAGCGATTCCGGTTGCACCATCCGTGATTGTTGAACGAATTTCAGGGACACAGGCAAATCCTGTGTCCCTAATATTTTAAATGAAATTGGCGATGCTAATTTGGTTAGCTGTCACGCCATTGATAGCAGCTAAAATTTCACCAGTTTCTGTCAAGCTGATTAAAGTTGCACTGTTGCTAGGGATAAGAGAAAGTTGCGAGAAGGTTAAATTGTCGGCAAGTGCTAGGAAGTCGATACCGGCTTCAAAATCAAAAATGATATCGCTGCCAGAATTGGCTGAAATTAAGAAGCGATCGCTCCCATTTCCTCCTATCAAACTGTCATCGCCGTTTTCACCGCTGAGAAAATCTGATCCGTTACCGCCGAGGAGAATATCGCTAGCTTGACCGCCGTAAAGACTGTCATTGCCTTCACCTCCACTCAAGCTATCTTGACCGCGATTTCCAAATAGGATATCTTCCCCATTATTGCCGAACAAATTATCGCTTTCTTTGCCCCCGTAAACAGTGTCATTGCTGTCGCCACCGTCGAGGGAATCATTGCCTTGATTGCCGTGTATCCAGTCGTTGCCGCCCAAACCGCTGAGAGTATCATTGCCGCGTTGGCCGGCCATTGTATCGCTGCCGCTGTCGCCGGAGAGGCTGTCGTCGCCGTCAGTACCCGTGAGATTGGAGTTAGCTGCGATCGCATCTATTTCTCCTTCAATCACCGCAACGGCAGGTGTATCGGGCAATGTCGTTTGTTGAATTGTGGTATCTAAGGCAGTACCAGTATTTTCGGCAATAACTTGGGCGATCGATTTCGTACCTGTACCGACTGCTTTTAAGTCTTCAGAGGTTGCGCCTAGGGCTACTTTTTGCACGCGGGCAACTTCTCGGTTAATTGAAGCTGTTGCAGTGTTGGATACAACTTTGTCAATGCGCTGATTTGCTTCGGCCATTACCTTAGCTGCATCCGGGGCAATTTGCAACAATTGCTGAGTGTTTAAATCCGAGTCAAATTGTTGCGCTGCTGTGGTGGCGCGATCGACAATGGTTGCTAACTGGTTGGCATCGCTGAGATTGAGAGTTGTCCCCGATTGAATTTGTTGAACGATCGCACTTACAACTGCTTTTACGGTGTCGGTATTTTCCAGAATCGACGCACCGTCTATTAAAGCAGCAGTTTGGGTAATGACGTTTTGTACCTTGACCATTGCAGTCAAAGTTTCTACTCCACCCGCGATCGCGTTTTCGGTAGCTGCGATCGGATCTAAGTCAGTGATGTCAACATTAGCGGGAATTGAAAGAGCAGATTTGACGAGAGATTCGGCGCGATCGCTCTCAATTCCCTTGTCAATTAAATCTGCTACTAAACTGGTTAACAGGGTGACAACTGTAGCGTAAGGCGGGGCAGTGACAGGCGTTTCCAAAGGCAAACCAGTTGCCGTATCAATGCCACCAAAAGCCACAATATTGCCTTCTTCCGGATCGAGTTCGCCGTTGCGATTTTTGTCAAAATTTTCCAAGGAAATATCGAGTTCGTATTCACCTTTTGGGCCAGTTGTTGCAGAGGGTTCGCTAGCATCAAGTTCGCCATTTTTGTTAGCGTCTAAGAAAACTGTAGCCCCAGCGATGTAGCCGTCAATAACAGAACCTCGACCTCGATTATAAAGATCGAAAAATGCTATATCCGATGCACCAGCAGCATCCCTTGCTGTTACTCGAATCCAGTAGTTGCGGCGCTGCAAGCTATCATCAACCCTGAAAGTGCGACTGGCAGGATCGAAAGTCATGCCAGTTGGTAAGGGGCTAATGCGACTCCAACTTGTCGGGATTGGCGATCGTCCGCCGCTGACATTTCGCCACTCGAAATTGGTGACATTTTCATACCAATCAGCAGTGTAAGTCAGCGTATCGCCCGGATCGGGGTCAGTGAAAGTGTTGTTTTGAAAAGTAAACTGCAATTGAGGACTCGCACCCGGTTGCAAACGCAAACCTTGTTCGCGGAACGGAATGTTTAAAACAGGCGGGCGGTTGACAGGATTGAGAACATTGCGAAGATTTAAACGTCCTCCGCTAACAGTTCTGCCTGCGAGAGAAGGCAACGGGTCAACTGTTGAGAGAATAGAGTTTCTTAGTTGGGCGACAGTCAAGGTTGGATCTTGGGCTAACAGCAACGCCGCCGCACCTGCTACGTGGGGTGCTGCCATTGAAGTTCCGTCATAGAAACCGTAGTTATTACCGGGAACTGTGCTCAAAATGTTTCTTCCGGGCGCACCTAAGTCTACGGTACTGGCTCCAAAATTGGAGAAAAATGCTAGTTGGTCATTGCGATCTGTTGCTGCAACTGAAATAACATTGGGAAGGTCATAGTTAGCTGGGTAAGAAGGTCTGATGTCATTATTAGATCTGTTATTACCTGCTGCTGCCACAAAGAGAACTCCTGCACTGTTAGCTTCACTGATAGCGTCAAATAAAGCTCTAGAGTCAGGAACACTCCAACTAGCATTAATGACATCTGCACCCTTAGTGGTAGCGTAACTAATCCCTCTGGTGATAGAGACTAAATCTGGTGCTATGCGACTGCCAATCTTCAAAGGTATCAAACTAACATTATGGTTAATTCCAGTAACGCCAATGCGGTTATTACCAATTGCACCAATGGTTCCAGCAATGTGGGTTCCGTGACCGAGATCGTCACTTGGATCGTTGTCGTTGTTATAAAGGTCATAGCCGCGAACATCGTCTGTGTAGCCGTTACCGTCGTTGTCAATACCATCGCCAGGAATTTCTCCCGAGTTAGTCCAAATATTGGCTATTAAATCTTCATGGTTGTAGTCTACGCCACTGTCCGTAACTGCAACAATTATCCTTCTGTCACCTGTTTGACTATCCCAAGCTTCCGAGGCATCGATATCAGCATCTGATGTACCTCCCTCTAATCCAGTATTATTTAAACCCCACAGTTCGCTAAATCTGGTATCGTTTGGTATGAAATCATAGGAACCTTGGTAATTCAGTTCTACTGCCTCTACGTTGGGATCTCGAGCTAAGTTTTCTTGAATTTGCAGCAAATCTAATTCTGAAGAAAATTTGACAATTCGCCACCGATCTAATGGACTGGGTGTGAAGTCAAATTGGGAGCTTGATGGTACTAGGTTTTCTAGCGCTATCTCTCCATTAGCTTGAAAATTGCCTAGAAAATCATTGCTTGCACCGGGTCTCAGTTTCACTAAAAGTTCGCCTGGTTTGTATTGTGAACCAGTGACAGGATCGATTGGTGGCAATTGACCGCCGTTATCATTCGATCGATCGTTATCAATAGAGACCGCGATCGCATCTGCTGCATTTAAACCGGAATAATTGCGATCGTTGCTGACAGAAGGTTTGGCAACAATGCTGTAAGTTTTATCACCGTCAACAACCTTGTCATCAACACCAGTTACCGTCACCGTTTGCGTTTGATTCCAATTAGCAAAGTTGAAGTTCAGCGAGGGTGGAGAAACTATGCCTTCTGCTGGATTGGAACTTTCTAAATCAATTCTGACATCAGCAGTTGGCGGAGTATTTAGTTTGACTGTAAATGTTGCTTTACCTCCCGCTTCTGTGGTGACTAATCCTGATGTCGGATCGACAGTAATGCCAGCAGGTATCGTCGGCGGCATGATTACTGGCGGTAGTGGAGTTGGCGTTGGTGGAGTTGGCGTTGGTGGAGTTGGAGTTGGTGTTGGTGGAGTTGGTGTTGGTATTGGCGGTGTTGGTGGAGTTGGTGTTGGTGGAGTTGGTGTTGGTGTGGGTGTTGGTGGAGTTGGTGTTGGTGTTGGTGTTGGCGGTGTTGGTGTCGGTGGAGTTGGTGTTGGTGTTGGTGTTGGCGGTGTTGGTGTCGGTGGTGTTGGTGTCGGTGGTGTTGGCGGTGTTGGTGTTGGCGGTGTTGGTGTTGGCGGTGTTGGTGTTGGTGGAGTTGGTGTTGGCGGAGTTGGTGTCGGTGGTGTTGGCGGTGTTGGTGTTGGCGGTGTTGGTGTTGGCGGTGTTGGTGTTGGCGTAGTTTCGTTATCAGTAATGGCGACAGTAACAGGCCCGATCGCAATTCCGCTATATTTCGCGTCGGTACTTGTTACCGCATGATTGATTGTGCCAGTGTGAGTACCTTCTACAACTGTGTCATCCGTCGCAATCACAGTTACAGTTTGGGCAATATTCCAATTAGCAGCGTCGAAACTAATGGGGGCGATCGCACTTATTTGATTCCCCCCGTCAAAGCTGACTGTTACGGGCGCTGTTGGCTGCGAATTTAGGTTAAGTGTATAACTTCCCGTTGCACCGCCTTCTACTGCTGTGGTACTGGCCGGATTAACGGTAACGCCGACTGTATCGCTGTCGCTGTTAGTAACGCTGACATCCGAGGGATTAAAATTGCTGTAATTGCTGTCTGTACTAACAGCAGCCTCAGTGACAATAGTGTAAGCAATATCGCCGTCAGCGATATTGTCGCCAACACCTGTCACCGTTACCGTCTGCGCCTGATTCCAGTTATTAGGAGTGAAACTTAAGGTATTAGTAGAAACTGTTCCCTCAGCAGGATTGGAACTACTTAAAGCTACGGTAACAGGTGCCGTAGGTTGAGTGTTGAGGACAACACTGAAATTAGCCGTACCTCCCGCTTCTGTTGTCGTTAATCCTGCTGTGGGATTAACGGTAATGCCGGGAGTTTCGTTGTCGCTATTCGTAACGCTGACATCGGCAGCACTTAAATTGCTGTAATTGCTGTCTGTACTAACAGCCGCAGCGGTGACAATATTGTAAGTTTGATTGCCGTCAGCAATATTGTCTTCAACGCCACTAATAGTTACAGTTTGCGGCGCACTCCAATTGGCGGGAGTGAATGTCAGCGAGGGTGTAGAAACTGTGCCCTCGGCAACATTGGAACTGCTTAAGCCAACAGTCACGTTAGCCGTTGGTTGAGAGTTGAGTTGGACAGTAAATGTTGCTGTTCCTCCTGCTTCTGTTGTAATTAATCCGCTATCGGGATTGACGGCAATTCCAGCAGAGTCGTCATTAGTAATAGTAGTTGTCGCACTAGCAGAACCAATTGTTGAGATGCCGCTGGGAAGACCACCATTAGGCAATGTCACGGGATTTGAGAGAGTGACAGTAATAGTTTCGTCTGGTTCAATGCTACCATCACCTAATACATCAAGGGTGACAGTTTTTGATGTTTCTCCCGATGCAAAATTAATAGTTCCATTTGTACTTGTTGCGCCCGAAGTACCGCCGATATTATTGTAATCGCTGCCGTTGGTTGCAGTTCCCCCAATTCCATAATCGACAGTCCCTGCTGAATCAGTACCGCCACTGCGACTAACAGTAAATATCAGCGGATTTGTGCCGGAGTTGCCTTCAGGAACACTACCAGCACTAGCACCAACTGTGTAAATAATCGGATCGTTAGCAGGAATTGTTAGGGTAGTTTGAGGGATTGTACCTGCAAACCCTCCCGGACTCGTACCAAAACTCAAGACAACTGCTTCATCCATTTCTGCAAGGTTGTCGGGTTTAATAGTGACAGCTATATTTTGAGTCGAACTGCCACTACCTGCGGGAAAAGTGAGAGTATTAGTAGAAAGAGTATAATCCGAACCTTGAGTCGCTCGTGAGGTAGCAGGAGGAACGGGCAAGACAGTTGCGATCGGTACAATCAAGTCTGTAAATCGTAAACCGTCTTCGACTGTCACAGGAATATTAACAGTCGCATCTGCGTCTCCTTCAAGACTGCTGTACGCCGAATTACCAAAACTTGCTTTCAATAGCACATTCAACAGAATTGAAACTCTGTTACTGTTGGTATTTGCGACAGCAATATCTGGTCTGGTATCAGAGTTAAAATCTCCAACCGCGAGCGCGCTCGGAGTGGTTCCCCCACTATTATAATTAAACGGCCCGTTAAACGTTCCTTGACCGGTTCCAGTTAAAATTGAAACATTATTAGAACTGGCGTTCGCTACAGCTAAATCGGGTTGACCGTCAGCGTTGAAATCACCAACGGCAATATCATTAGGATCTACCCCAACATTAAAGTTAGCAGGATTGCTAAAAGTGCCTTGACCTGTCCCTGATAAAATTGATACGTTCTGATTGCCTGCATTGGCTACAGCCAGATCGGATCGGCCGTCAGCGTTAAAATCTCCAACTTCGATCGCGCTGGGACTTGTGCCGGTATTCAAGTTGGTTCGATTGCCAAAAGTGCCTTGACCCGTACCGAAAAAAATAGAAACGCTGTTAGCGGGATTCCTGTTAGTGGCAACGACATCTAGATTGTTGTCGCCGTTAAAATCTCCGATCGCGATCGCTAAGGGGCTGATTGCAGTCCCCACATTGTTAAACTCACCAAAAGTTCCTTGATTATTGCCTAAAGCAATAGAAACTTGGTTCTCTTCTGCCACAACTAAGTCAGCGAAGGTGTCTTGATTAAAATCTCCCGCAGCGATCGCCTGTTTAGTTCTCCCAGGGCCAAAGTTGTTAGGATTGCTAAAGTTGCCTTGCCCTGTTCCTAAAAAGACATAAACCCCTCCTCCTATATCGCCGCCAATTGCTACCGATACAGCTAAATCGGGAAGCGAATCCCCATTAAAATTGCCTGCAACAATACCGCTGGGAGATCCTGCACTCCCCAAGGTCAAGTTAGTAGCTGTTCCAAAATTACCTTGACCTGTTCCCAACAAGATCGAAACACTGTCAGAACCTCTGTTAGCTACGGCTAAATCGAGACGACCATCTCCGTTAAAGTCCCGGCTAACAATAGCTGTAGGGAAAGTTCCTGTTGTCAAGCCAGTAGGTGTTTGTTTAAACGTATTCAGAACGTGGCCGTAAGCTGCGATCGCTTCTGGCCGAAATGCAAGGCCAGCTTTAATTGTCCCCGCTGTCACTGTTAATTCCCAGTCGCCGCCTTTTGCCGCACAACCTGTCAGATTCTCAGAAGCAGCAACACTTGCCCCTGTTAGCTGACGCAGGCTGTTTACAAATGCTTTGCCTATATTTCCTTGGCCAACATTGCAGCCGTAGATCATAATTTCGGCATTTGGTGTCAGCGATCGCGCCCATGCTTGGACTGCTTGCACGAAATTACCCGCGCGATAGCTCAAATTTTCCCAACTCAATTCAACGTTCCCCAGTTGCACGCAACCGGGTTGCCCGTGGGCAATAATGTGAATTATTGAAAATTTATTTCCCTGCAAAGCTTCGGCAATTTGTTCCAGGCCGTTGCGGTTAGTTTCTAATTTAATTACTTCGGTTTCAGGGATAACGCCGTCGATTAAGGTTTGAGGGTCGGGGACGGCAGCATCGATAAATGCGATCGCTTTTGAGGAAAGCTGAGTCATTGACTTTAGGGAAACAGCCGTTGGGGCGATCCCTAAGTCTGGGATGTTTAAGTCTGGGATGTTATCATTATTACAGTTTTCGGCAGTGAGGGGTTGGGGACTTGGGCCTGCAGGAAAGTTGGTACCGGTACTGAAAGTAGACATGATTAATTTACCTAGCTGATACTTCTGGTTTATGCGATGCCAGCAAGTGTACAAAAGCACTAGCTCTGCTGTATTGTAAATTCTTGCGGAAAACTTGCGAAAAATATAATTTTCTTGCGGAATTTACCCCTATTTGATGAAGAATTGTAACAGCGCCGACGGGCTGGGGTTTTTATACGACAAAACTTACGCCTAAATACCAAAGAAACCGGGTTTTGTACCAAAATACACAGGTTTCCCGATCGGGTAAAAAACCCGGTTTCTGAATCCCCGCAAGCCCTAGGCAAAAATACTTGGCAACTACAAACTGCTTTTAATGTGACTGAGGCTTGAGTTTTGTTAAAGCCGATCGCGATATTGCTTAGGAGTCAAACCGACAATTTTGCAGAATGTCTTGCTAAAGTGACTTTGGTCGTGAAATCCGACTTGCTGGGAGATATATTTTATTGATAACTTCGGTTTTTTCAACAACTGTTTTGCTTTTTCAATTCGGCACTGGGTCACGTACTGATGGGGGGTGAATCCAGTCGATTGTTTAAACATACGGCTGAAATGATAAGAACTAATTTTAACTAAATTAGCAAGTTCACTTAAGTGCAAATCTCGGTTTATGAATTCATTAATGTAGTGAATAACTAGCTGCAATTGGCCGGGGTCAAGACCGCCTCCAACATCTCGCAGGTTCGGTTTTTTCGCGCCATAGCGGTGCAGTATGTGCAGTGAAAGCGCGTTTTTCAGTGCATCGACATAAAGAGTACCGTTTAATCCGCCTGATTCCAGTTCGGTTTTGAGAGCCCAGGCAATTCCGTGAACCAACGGATCGCGGGTTTGCCATTGCGGTATAATTTCAATGGAATTTGAATTGAGCGATTCGCCAACTGTATTGTCGAAGTCGGTAGGTTCAAGAGCGATCGCCATAAATTCATAGTCTGCGGCTGCAACTGACTGGAAATAAGTACCAGCAGCAGCGATGAACATCTGCCCACTTTGCCACGATTCGCTACCGCAGTTTTTCCCGTTCACTGTTCCTTTTAGTGTGGCTGAATTGAGCATCAAGCCAACCGTGTGCTGTTCGAGACAGTGTTCGGGACATTCGTTTGGCGGCTGAGAGTGATATTCGACATGAATTCCTTGCCACTTTGTGCCGTGACTCGACAGGATTGCGGGGCGCGGGAGAATCACTTTCATCCCGTCTGTCTTGGCAAAATCAAGAATTAATGGTTTCTGTGGGGACATAACTGGCACCGACTGGACGAGTTGCTATTTTGTAGTTGACAACTCCTCGCCGTTCTACGGCGAGGATTCTTCTAAGCATCCGAGTGCCTTCGGGACTGACCGTCGGGAAACAAATCTGAGTTAAATCTGCAACAGCGTTCCGAGCGTACAAACGTAAAATACATAAAATGTAATACTTACTGGTATTTTACAGAAAAATCATGCACAGACGAGTTTTCCAGATTGCTATTGTACTTTGCCTCCAAGTCGTCCTAGTTCTAGGTGGGTGGGCGCAGCCTGCGGCGGCGCTGACTCCTGAACAGCAGCTATTGAGCGAAGCTTGGCGAATTGTCAATCGCTCTTATGTGGACGACAGTTTCAACTCTCAAAACTGGTGGTCGATTCGCCAAAAAGCTGTCAAGCAACCGCTTAACGACAGACAGCAGACTTACACGGCGATTCAGGGGATGCTGGCGAATCTCGACGACCCCTTCACTCGACTGCTGAAACCCGAACAGTACCGCAGTTTGCAGGTCAACACTTCGGGAGAATTGACGGGTGTGGGGCTGCAAATTGCGATCGACCCCCAGACAAATACCCTGACAGTGGTGGCTCCTTTGGCCGGCTCACCGGCAGATAAAGCTGGTATCCAACCCCTCGATCGCATTCTGAAAATTGACGGCACTCCTACCTCAGAATTGAGCCTAGACGAAGCAGCAACTCGAATGCGCGGCCGCATCGGCACTCCCGTTACCTTGACCTTGGGGCGCGAGGGAAGGGACGTTGCTGAGGACATTGAGCTAGTGCGCGATCGCATTGCTCTGAATCCGGTTTACGCCGAATTGCAGTCGGGGTCAGAGAATTTGCCGGTGGGCTACATTCGCTTGAGTCAATTTAGCGCTAACGCCACTGAAGAAGTCGCTCACGCGATCGACCGCTTGGAAAAACAAGGAGCCGCCGCTTACATTCTCGATCTACGAAACAACCCGGGCGGACTGCTGCAAGCGGGGATTGAAATTGCCCGCCTGTGGCTCGATTCCGGGACGATCGTCTACACGGTGAACAGACAAGGCATTCTCGGCAGTTTTGAAGCCTCTGGACAAGCCCTAACTAACGATCCGCTGATTGTTTTGGTGAACAAGGGAACTGCCAGTGCTAGCGAAATTTTGGCGGGTGCGCTGCAAGATAACGGCAGAGCTCAACTGGTAGGAGAAAAGACTTTTGGCAAAGGGCTGATTCAGTCGCTGTTTGATTTGTCTGACGGTTCCGGGTTAGCCGTGACTGTTGCTAAGTACGAGACACCGAACCATAAAGATATTAACAAGCTGGGGATTTCGCCCGATCGCGTAGTGCCTTTGGAACCCATCGCGCGCGATCAAATCGGCACCGCAGCAGACTTGCAATATCAAGCTGCACTGCAACTACTGAAAGAAAAAACCGTGCTGGCCAAGTCAGTATAAGCCTGAGTTGGAAGTTTTGAGATTGCAATAGGTGACAATACGCAGGTCTGTCTGTCTCTGCGTTTGCTTCGCCACGACAGACAAGAATCATCAAAAAAACTCTTTTATTTAAAAGTGATATCAAGTCCGACAGATTCATCTGTCATTCTTCGCTGTGCGAACCAATGACATACAAGAATGATGCACATCGGACGTGATATCAAAACCCAAAACAGCCCTTCCCTTAAGGTTGGGGGGTTGATTCCTCGGCGTCAGGCACCTCGGCTTCTTGCAAAATCACCGGACGCTGCTGCGGGTCAGCTTGGTTGCTTTGCTCTTGCATCACAGTTTTAGCAAGACTGGGGTCAAAGTAGCGGTTAAAATCCGATCGCGACTGATTTACTCGCCCTTGGGTAAGATTGACTTCAGCTTGGATTTCGTGCAATTTTTCTTGCACCGCCCGGTAGTGAGGCCAAAGCTGAACCAAAGCAGAAGTGGCACAGACTGAAAGTACAATGTTGACTGCGAATTTGACTCCTGTTTCGGCCGCGAGGGTTTGGTGAGGGTAGGAACGCTGGCGGCTGCTGCTGCGACGAGGAGTAACCCGAGGGGAGTTTTTTACAGGACGCAGTGGGGTAACGGTGGGTTGAATCGCTTGCATAATTTTTTTCAAATACCTGAGACTGACGTTTTAGAGTTCACAAGAGCAAATTCTGAGCTTAACGCACACTCGCCGCTGTTTGTCAGGGTGCTAACAGCCAAAATTGTTGAGACAAAGGTGACGGCTTAAGACGGAATTTTCCCATAAAAATGCCTGCCCTTGCAGTCTCGTCTTGCGGAACACAAACAATCTACTGCACTGGGGCAGCAATTGTCTGTAATGCGAGAGATTTAACTGGTCAGGCAGGCGTTTTGCGGTTCGCGGCTGGTGCCTGGAAACTACTTGTACAGTTCAGTTGACAACCGGAAAGCCATGATTCCGGGAATCAAAGCAATTACGAGCGCTACGTAGACTTGGGTATCTGTTAAAGACATATTCGCAAAACTCCTTTTCGCGGGGACGAGCTTTCACTAATTTGAGACAAATTGGCGCTTTTGGGAATCATTTGTTACAACTTGCAACACAAATGCTGCCTCCGGGGAGGAGTGGGGCAGTAGCGCAGTGGCGCAGTGGCGCTGTTTTTGAGTGTCGGAGGGGGAGAATTTTTCCTTGTTTCCTGGGACTGCTTCCTTCGGACGTTGTTGGGACGATCGCCTCGCACAGAACTACCGCGTTAGGTTAAGATTTAACTAATGCGAATGGGAAGTCTTGCGCTCTACCGAAGGTGAGCGTCGGGATGAAAACGCAGCCCGAAAATAAATTGAGCGAGAGCGAATCAATATCCTTTTTGTGCGCTATGATAATTTTATCGGTATTCTGCAACCTTGATAAATGTATAAAGCTTACAAGTACAGAATTTATCCCACAGATGAGCAAGATGTCTTGCTTGCAAAGTCTTTTGGCTGTGCGAGATGGTTCTGGAACTATGCTTTGAATCTATGTCAAGAAACTTACAAGAATACTGGCAAAGGACTATCTAGGGCATACATACAAGGCTTGCTCCCTGCACTCAAAAAAGAATACGAATGGTTAAAAGAACCTTATTCTCAATGCTTGCAGGTGGTTGCATTGAATTTATCTACTGCCTACAAAAACTTCTTTGACAAGATGGCGATGCTGCCCAAGTTCAAAGCCAAGCATGGCAGGCAGTCGATCGGCTACCCTCAAAATGTCAAATTCGACGGTGACTATATCAACCTACCTAAGATTGGTTTAGTTTTCTGTCGGCGACATCGTGATTTTGAGGGCGATATCAAGACCGTTACCGTATCTCGCAACCCGGACGGTAAACATTTTGTTTCTGTTTTGATTGACGATGGGAAAGAACAGCCTGAGTTAGTCCCAGCAGATAAAGCTATTGGCATTGACGTAGGGTTAACTCATTTTGCGATTACCAGTGATGGTTCTAAGTTCGGCAATCCCAAGTATTTCGTCAAACGTCAACGAAACTTAAAACGTAAACAACAAAAGCTCGATCGCAAAAAGAAAGGCAGTCAAAACAGGAAAAAGGCAAGACGGGCGGTGGCAAAAGTTCACTCCAAGATTGCCCGATGCCGGGAAGATTTTCTACAAAAGCTATCCCGCAAGATAGTTAACGAAAACCAAGTTATTGCAGTAGAAAATCTCAATATCAAAGGCATGGTCAAGAATCATAATTTAGCCAAAGCCATTAGTGATGTTGGCTGGGGTATGTTCTGCACAATGCTTAAGTACAAGGCCCAAAGTGAAGGTAAACAATACATTGAGATCGATCGATGGTTTCCTAGCTCAAAAACTTGTCATGCCTGCCTAAATCAAGTTGAGCATCTCACTCTTGATGTTAGGGCATGGACTTGTAAACATTGTGGTACTCATCATGACCGTGATGTAAATGCAGCCCTCAACATTAGAAATGAAGCCTTGCGGATTTTGGCGTTAGGAACTAGCGCTTCTGCCTGTGGAGGGGATGTAAGTCGATCTGGCAAAACTTCGGTTTTGTTGGACGCGCCGCCCCGTTGAATCAGGAAGCCAGCGCTGTACCAATGAAGTGGTCAGCGTCTGGTAGTTCACGTGAAGGTGACACTAATGTTAGACAGAGCGGGTAATTTGCGCTGCGCTCGACCCTTGCCAATTTTAGGTGCACAAAATAGTTAATGCTAGATCAATTTCTCGACGCTTCACCCAATTTTGGAGTTGACGGCTTTTTATTATTGTTGGTTTTGGTGGCTTTGGAGGCTGTACTTTCGGCTGACAACGCGATCGCCCTGGCGTCTATTTCTAAAGGTTTAGAAGATGCCAAGGATCAGCAAAGAGCTCTCAACTTGGGTTTGATAATTGCTTTTGTACTGCGGATAGCCCTAATTTTAACTGCTACTTGGGTGATCCAATACTGGCAGTTTGAGCTGCTTGGTGCTCTCTACCTGCTGTGGCTTGTTTTCCAACATTTTACTTCAGAGACAGACTCCGAAGGAGAACATCACGGGCCCAGATTTGCGACTGTGTGGCAAGCAATTCCCATGATTGCTTTTACGGATTTAGCGTTTTCATTGGATAGCGTTACTACTGCGATCGCTGTTTCTGACAACACTTTTATCGTCGTAACAGGCGCTACTATTGGAATTATTGCCCTGCGATTCATGGCCGGATTGTTCATCCGCTGGCTGGATGAATTCGTTCACCTAGAAAGTGCTGGTTACATCACAGTTGGGTTCGTGGGAATGCGATTGTTGGTGAAAGTAATTAATCCCGATTTAGTTCCTCCGCAATGGCTGCTAGTTTCCAGTATCGTGTTGATGTTTGTCTGGGGATTTTCTAAGCGTAATCCTGAGTCAGTCGAGATTGCAAAATCTCTAGAAATGGCTCTCACTCAGCCGGATTCAGAAGTTGCTGTGCGAGAATCGCAAGGACAGAAGTCCGAAAATTAACATACTTTCATTTGAATAAAATTAGCTTAAATCTGTCAAACCAACCAGATTAAAGGCTGGTTAAAACCTGCGAAAGCCTTTCATCCCCAGACTAAAGTCACCGGGATGAAAGGCTTTTATTTTGTGAGATCGTTTTCTTCAGTAGCCGATCGAACTTATGGAAGTAAAATTGGGCCTATGGGAAGGCAGTTATCAAAATCAGACTCAGCAATGGTTGCGCTGGTGGGATAGCGAGGGGAATTTGTGGCTGACGGGATTGGCGATCGATCCGGATCTGATTTGATCCTTGGTGGTGGCTGTATTTTTTTAGGATAGGGAAAGAGGGCGATCGATGGGAATGAGTTGCAGGCGATCGCATTTCACCTGTCGGGAAAAAATGTAACCTTCCTGTTGAGTGGCTGCGAATAACCTTTTCAACATAGGGCAACGGTTTTAGATTTTTTTTGCCAGATGTCTATTAGCAATTAGCCATTAGCTATGGCCTAGGCTTACCGACAAAGAAAGCTAAGGGAGAATTATCACCACAAGATAACCGAACTTTAGAACCAATCGGAAAAACATTTCCTGTGGTTGTGAGTGCATATAACTTTTCGCCAGAAGGTGTTTTTAAACAATAACGATTTTCTCTACCTAAAAATTGGCGATCGCAAATCACAACAGGCGAATCTTCATCTAAGAATAAACTTAAATCTTCCTGCCGGATCATCAATTCTCCTTGAGTAGAAACATCACAGGGAACTTGTGAACATGAATCTCGTTTAACAGCAAAACAACCTACTTCTGTTTCCCAAAAATCCTGCTTCAGCGATGCAGACACAAAATTAGCTTGCGTCACAAACTCAGCCACAAATCTAGATGCTGGTTCTTGATAAACTTCCTCTGGAGTGCCAAACTGTTCTAATTGGCCTTGACGCATCACCGCTACCCAATCTGAAATCGAAAGTGCTTCTTCGCGATCGTGGGTGACAAATACACCAGAGGTTCCCGTTGCTTTGAGAATCTCGCGGACTTCCTGACGCAATCTTAACCGTACTTGTACATCTAAATTACTCAACGGTTCATCTAGTAAAATAATCGCAGGTCTAGGCGCTAAAGCACGGGCCAGGGCCACTCGCTGTTGCTGACCCCCCGATAATTCATGGGGATAACGGTTTTCTAATCCTTCTAATCCCACCAACGCTAATGCTTCGGTGACACCTTTCTGAATATTATGCTTTGACTCTTTTCCTTGATGCGTCAAGCCAAAAGCTACATTTTTCGCGACTGTCAAATGGGGGAAGAGTGCATAGTCTTGAAACACCATACCAATGTCTCGCTGTTCCGGCGGGACTGACATATTAACACCCGCTACAGTTTTTCCTGCTAAAGCGATCGTCCCTGCTTGTAGCTGTTCAAAACCAGCAATTAACCGCAGCAAAGTTGTTTTCCCACAACCAGATGGCCCCAACAACCCCAGTATATCTCCTTGATGTAAGGTCAGGGTGACAGATGCCACCGCAGGTGATGCTGCTTGGGCATACTGTTTTGTTACACCATCCAAATGCAGAATTATAGGTCGAACCATTATTGCTATAAATAATCAACAACTTACTATTCTACAATAAACCTGTTTAGTGATATAAATTGTCAGAAAGACTTGACAAATGTTTACACGTACTGATAAACTAGCAAGCTAGACAATTTACTAGCGATGAAAAATTCCCAACAATCACTACAAAAAACAGCAATTAGGACAATCCAATGGCGATCGACCTTACGCGGCTTATCCGCTAGTGGGTGGACACTTGCGGTTATCGCTTTAGCATTGCCGATCGCCATACCAGTTTTCAGTGTCTTATCCAGTATCTTTGTTGAAGCTAAAGATACATGGCAACATCTAACCGATACAGTTTTAACCCGTTATATCATCAACTCTTTATTGTTAATGATCGGTGTAGGCTTTGGTGTTGTCGCGATCGGCGTAGGATGTGCGTGGCTAGTAACAATGTGTCGCTTTCGGGCCAGTCGCGTATTTGAATGGGCATTACTGTTACCCTTAGCGGCCCCAGCTTATGTGTTAGCTTATACTTATACAGACTTTTTAGAATTTTCAGGCCCAGTTCAAAGTGCTTTGCGTTATATTTTTGGCTGGAGTTATGGAGACTATTGGTTTCCTAACGTGCGATCGCTCCCTGGAGCAATCTTAATGCTAATCTTAGTTTTATATCCCTACGTTTACCTATTAACAAGAGTTGCATTTTTGGAGCAATCCACTTGTACGCTAGAAGCGAGTAGAATACTGGGCTGTAGCCCTTGGCGGAGTTTTATTACAGTTGCCTTACCAATGGCTAGACCCGCAATTGTTGCAGGTTTAGCACTGGCTTTGATGGAAACTCTCAACGATTATGGCACTGTTCAGTATTTTGGAGTTGATACATTCACCACAGGTATTTATCGGACTTGGTTTGGCATGGGAGAACGAATTGCAGCCAATCAATTAGCTGCCCTGCTATTATTATTTGTTCTGGGTTTAATTTTACTAGAACGCTGGTCGCGCAGTCGGACTAAATATTATCAAGCTAGCAGTCGCTATCGCCAACTACAAACTTATCAACTTAAAGGAATCCGGGAAATTTTAGCGGTAATGGCTTGTTTCCTGCCGCTATTTTTTGGTTTTTTATTGCCAGCGGGTCTTTTACTCAAGTTGACCTTAGCTAATTGGCAACTCACTTTAGATGAACGTTTTTGGATGTTTGCCCGTCATAGTTTAATTTTGGCCACCCTGACAGCAATTTTAGCGGTAGTTATTGCCTTGATTATGGCTTATGGCTTACGGTTATATCCTAATTTAGGAGTGCAGTTAGGAACTAGAGTTGCGGCAATGGGCTATGCTGTACCTGGTTCTGTGATTGCAGTGGGGATTATGGTTCCCATTGGAAAATTTGACAATCTATTTGATAGTTGGATGCGTGAAAACTGGGGAATTTCTACAGGCTTGTTGTTAAGTGGTACGATCGCAGCTTTGGTATTTGCCTATATAGTTCGCTTCCTAGCTGTTTCTTTAAATGCGGTAGAGTCAAGTTTGAGCAAAATTAAGCCTAATTTAGATGATGCGGCGAGAAGTTTGGGTTATAGCCCGATGCAAACTTTAGTTACAGTTCATACACCAATGATGACGGGAGGTTTACTAACTGCCATGATGTTAGTATTCGTTGATGTAATGAAAGAGTTACCTGCTACTATAATTATTAGACCTTTTAACTTTGATACCTTGGCTGTGCGAACTTATCAACTTGCCTCAGATGAGCGATTGGCGGAAGCTTCTGGCCCAGCCTTGGCAATTGTTTTAGTGGGGATGTTACCGGTTATTTTATTAAGTTGGAAAATTGCGCGATCGCGCAAGTCTTCAACACTATAACCCCCAAATCTATTCCCTGCTTGCAGAGGTGATTGATTCTTTTAAAGCTATAGTCCGACAGGGGTTTCAACCCCTGTCTCATAGCGAAAGTCGTCTGAAGACGACTATACAGCTAGGATTTCAGTCGGTTACAACTGACATCTTGCACCATTCTCAATTAGCCTTTTAGGAACAGGCTTTCCGGCCTGTTCCACAAGAAAATCTACTCTTTGTGGAACGGGCATCTTGCCCGTTCTTGACAATGGTGCAAGATGTCGGTTACAACCGACTTTAGCTATTAGACAGGGAATTTATTCCCTGGCGGGTTTCAGGAGAATGTATCAACCGTTCTTCCCTCTTCCTTTTTCTTTCATAAATCAAGATGATTAATAAAAATTCAGCAATGTTTAACCGCACTACTGGCACAATTTCCTTGTTACTGCTTACTATTTTTGTCACCTTTGGATGCCAAAAACAGGCGGCTGGCCCCCTGGAAACATTACAAAAAACTAAGCAATGTCCAGGATGTGACCTGACTGATACCAAGTTAAGTGACATTGATTTAACCAGCGCTAATCTCAACGGTGCTAAGTTGGAAGGTGCTATGCTAGAAAATGTCAAACTTAATGAAGCCTTACTCGATAGCGTCAATCTCAAAGGTGCAAATTTAAAAGGTGCTTCTCTGGAAAAAGCAGGTTTATTTTCTGCCGATCTCACAAATGCTGATTTGAGTAATGCAAATCTCAAGGGGGCTTTTTTGCGAGGGGCAAAACTGAATAATGCCAATCTTAGTAATGCCGATTTAAGTGAAACTGACTTAAATAGTGCTGATTTGACTGGGGCCAACCTGAAAGGGGCCAACCTGAAAGGCGCTATAATGCCGGATGGTAAAATTAAAAATTAAAGTTGATGGGATTCGGCGGTTTCAACCGCCGAATCACAAAGAGTAGCTTCTTGTTCAAAAAGCCTCTATTTCCATCCTGCGCGATCGGCAACCTTTAAAGCTTCGGGGTTATTTTTCCCATACACATCAGGGTTGAGAGGGTCAGATTTGAATGTACCAAAACTTGCCACTACAGGATCGATCGCCACACCTGAAATCACAGGGTATTCGTTATTACTCCTAGCAAAAATTTGTTGCGCTTCGCGACTGGCTAGGTGTTCCAAGAATTTGATCGCGCCTGCTTTGTTACGGGAGGTTTTGACTACACCCCCACCACTAATGTTGACGTGGGTACCGCGATCGCGCTGGTTGGGGAAAAATACACCTACTTTCGCCGCGATCGCTTTTTCTGCTGGATCTTTCGATTTCATTAAGCGAGCTACATAATAGGTATTAACAATGGCAATATCGCCTACCCCATCAGCAACAGCCTTGATTTGCGCCGTATCATTTCCCTCTGGAGGACGCGCAAAATTAGCCACCAATCCTCGCGCCCAAGCTTCTGTTTTTTGAGCTCCATGAGCTGCTAACATAGCCCCAACCAGAGACTGATTATAGATATTAGTGGACGATCGCACTAAAACTTTGCCTTTCCACCGAGGTTCTGTCAGCGCCTCATAGGTGGACAATTGGGTAGGGTTCACCTTGCTTTTGTTGTAAACAATCACCCGTGCCCGGCGCGATAGGCCAAACCAGAAACCTTGAGGATCTCGCAAACTTGCTGGAATTGCCGATGTCAGGACTGTTGAAGACACAGGTTGCAGAATACCTGCTTGTTTTGCCCGCCACAAACGCCCACCATCCACCGTGATGAAAACATCAGCGGGGCTATTTGCACCTTCACTTCTGATCCGTTCAATTAGTTGGTCAGCATCCGCTTCAACGAGGTTAACCTTGATCCCAGTTTTTTTGGTGAAGCTTTGGTACAACTCATTATCAGTGTCGTAGTGACGTGCTGAATAAAGGTTGAGAGTCCCGGTTTGGGCTGCGACAGGGGCTTTTTTGCTGAGTTCCCCCAGTGCCACGACAGCCATTGCTGTACCGCTGGCAAGAAAAATACGCCGAGAAATGCTCATTGTTCTATAATGATAGATTTTTTCATCTGGTAATTGACACGATGGTCTCTCTACAGCCATCTATAGTCAGTGCTTTACTATATTAATGCAAGTAATTCTTATTTGATGATCGAGATCGTAACTATTTTAGGGCTGACGCACTGCTGGTCAGAAATCCGGTCTCGACTTCGCTCAACCGGCAATTTTTTTCCGAAAAGATTTTGTTATAAGCTGTCGGGCATCTTGCGTTGTATTTTTCGGGCGGGCGGGACGCCCAACCCCTACTCCCCACAACAATTTCATCTGAGATGTTGCACCATTCTCAATAAGCCTTTTATGAACAGGCTTTCCGGCCTGTTCCACAAAGAGTGAAGTTTCTTGTGGAACAGACCGGAAAGCCTGTTAAGCGAGAATCGTGCAAGATGTGAGATGAAACTCACATCTTGCACCAATATCAGCAACGGGCTAGAAGCCCGTTCCACAAAAAATAAACTTGATGGTGGAACAGGCCGAAAAGCCTGTTAAGCGAGAATGGTGCAACATCTCAGTTTCATCAAACTTGACTGTAAAATTTAGATGGGCCTGGGCTTAGGATCGCGAATTAAATAATTTACACAAGTTTGTGGGGAGTAGGGGTTGGGCCAGAAATCCCGCCCTTTCTGGACGGGCGGGACGCCCATCCCACAAGAACCATCACGCATTGTAAGTTATTTAATTCTCATTCCTTAGCCCGCAAATTAGGTAAAAAATTTGCTGATCAAGGTCTTGATGCGTCCAGGACTGTATTTTTGACAAAGATTTTTGCTGACTAGGTATCAACGGCCCGAATTCTCGACCAGGCTCAACACTCACCAAGACGCGGGCTACCAGTGCACAGCTACAGTTAGTAAGTTGCACACTGGCATCCTACGGATTATTTGTGTCTAATTAGCTCGTAAATTTCCACATAGTCTTTAGCTGGATATTTCCACGAATTGTCACAATTCATGCCTTGAAGCATGAGTTTTTCAAATTCATCATGATAGTCATACCACAATCCGATCGCCCGATCGAGCGCCGACTCTAAAGCGCCGTAGTCGCTTTGGTAAAACACGTAACCGTTGCGTTCTTCCGGGAGGTGGCGGGTGTCGTAATCTCGATCGAACACAGTATTCACCAAACCGCCAACTCCCCGCACTACAGGAACAGTGCCGTACCTCAACCCAATCATCTGAGTCAGCCCGCAGGGTTCGTAATTACTGGGAACCACAATCATATCCCCACCGGCGTAAATTAAGTGCGACAGTTCCTCATTAAAACCTAGTTCTAAATGGCAGTCTGGATTGTCATTTAAAAACTGTTTCTCGTGCTGGAAATGCGCGTTAATTCCCGCTTCGGTGGCGGAGCCCAAAAGAACAAATTGCGCTCCCTTACTCAGAGAGTAATAAATTGCATGGTGGACGAGATGAACGCCTTTTTGGTCGTCCAAACGACCGATAAAGGTAATAATAGGCTTGTCAGCATCGCGCAGGAAAAGTCGATCGCGCAAAGCTTTTTTAGTTTTGGCTTTTCCTGCCAAATCCTCCTGATTGTAGTGGTGCGGAATATAGCGATCGCCATCGGGATTCCAGATATCATAATCAATGCCGTTGAGCACGCCGCGAAACTTCTCTTGATATAAATGCAATGTGTGGCCCAAACCGTAGCCACACTCGCCGAGGTGAGCTTCCCAAGCATGGTGCGGCGAAACTGTGGTGACAAAGTTCGAGTAAACAATGCCGCCTTTCATAAAGTTGATAGCAAAAGGGTTAAAGTTATCTCGGAGGCGATCGTAATCAAAATAATAATCCGGTCTGTGCAAACCCGTTGCTTCCAAAATATCGCTACCTCCCATTCCTTGATGTTTGAAATTGTGAATGGTATAGCAGACTCGCTGATATTCCATCCAATTGTATTTGTAAATTTCAAACAGCAAGACTGGCACCAAACCAGTTTGCCAATCATGACAGTGAATCACATCGGGACGTTTGTTGCTTCTGAGCAAAAATTCCAAAGCGGCTTTGCTGAAAAATGCAAACCGCATATTGTCGTCATTGCACCCGTAATAACAGCCGCGATTAAAAAAGTTATCTTGAGAGCGAGGTTCGATGAAAAAACACAACTGCCCGTGCACCCAGCCGCACAACACATCGCAGAGGATTTCGCCGCCGTACCAGGGCACAGCCAAATCCCGGTAGGCTTCGTGAAGTCCCCAAATGTGGTCGTACCTCATGCAGTCGTACTTCGGTAGAATAATCTCGACGCAGTGGCCGGAATTCTGCAACTCCCGACTCAAGCCGTAAACTACGTCGCCCAAACCCCCTGCTTTGATGACTGGGGCGCACTCCGAGGCAATTTGTACAATGTACATTTTTTTTTCTCGCTCCTGGATGAATCAAAAAGATATTTTCTTAACATGACAAAGTATATGGTTTCTCGCCAAATAAGCAAGTAGGCCATTGGGAATACAGGGCGATCGGGCTCCCAGAAGCCGAATTTGCGGCGGTTGCGATCGGCGATATCGTTTCGGCATGGCTGCAACTCGATCGCAAATTCCGCAAAACATAACTCATCTTCTCGCATTTGTCAACTCAATCTTTTGAGTCAAATCGCCATTTGTCTCGTCTAGTTCCGAATAGCGATCGAATAGCTCACTCAAAGCTTCTTCTCCAACAATTTCTCCATTACTGACAAACTTCTCTACCTCCACCGAACCATCACTCAAAAATTCAATTTCCCACCGTTCCCCAGGTACAGCTACAATTACCATCAGAGCTTCATCGCGATGATGCGCTAAACTGTAATCGATAGCCTGTTTTTGCAATTTTTGCAAAAATAATATTACTTGGTCAAATCCATTATTTTTCATCTATCAAATCTCCCATCGCTCAACAATTTGCGAACCATCTTAAAGCCGGGGATATTTTCTTCAGCACCTCTTTCTATTTGCTCCCATATCATTTCGCTAAATTCTTCCCAACTTGGCGAATTTGCCGGAAGCTGTGCTTGTTTTATACTACCTTTTTTACCTTTGAGAATCTCAGACACTTTCATGCCTGCAAATTTGTGTGCGATGTTTCTTCCTCCTTATCTTACATAACTCCCACTCATCATTCTCATACCGCTCGACAAAAATGCAACAACTTATCCCAAACCCATAGCATCATTTTCACATACT
The DNA here is from genome assembly GCF_036702415.1 of Microcoleus sp. D3_18a_C4. Lineage (NCBI taxonomy): Bacteria > Bacillati > Cyanobacteriota > Cyanophyceae > Oscillatoriales > Microcoleaceae > Microcoleus > Microcoleus sp. D3_18a_C4. The sequence continues at coordinate 30,089 of NZ_JAUBTI010000021.1, forward strand.
AATAATTTACCTTTCCCCTGATAATACCAAACATAACCCTCTCCACCGCCTTTGCCAAAATGACCTAATTTTCGATAATCTTCTTCAATCCCCTTGGTAAATCCTTTCACCAAATCGCAATCAGCTATCAAAGTTTCACCTTGTTTGAGTTCGACAACCTTAGCCGGTGAATTGGTAGCAGCTACAACTATAGCTTTTTGCTCGCGCAAAGCTGTAACAGCAATTCTCCACCTACCGTCATTAGAAGCAGCCACTTGTCGGAATTTCAGTTTTTTAGCACCGATAACTACATTGTCTGAACAAAACTGAAATATACCGTCATCAAATTCCCACTGCTCTGCATCCAAAAGCTCGATCGGCGTATAATGCAGGAAATTCCCTTTTTGTCTCGGTTCCAGTTTCACCGTACCAGTTCCTTGATATACAGGAGCGTTGTAGTCCATTTCCGTTGTCAAAGATACCCACATATCTTTTAAACGGTTATCCGTTTTATAAACACCGGAAGTCAATTTCCCCATACACCAATGCAGCGCACCTTTTTGAATAATCACTCCCGAATTGTTCAAGTTAATTTCCGCTTGCTGAACCAAGGGAATATTTTTAGTGGGATGGTAAAACTTGTTGGTTTCTTTATTGATGTTATTTTGAACGTACCACAAATCCGTCGGTTCCAAAAGCTTGATTTCGTATTTCATAATTTACCTCGCCTATTTACGTGAAATGTGTTAAACATTTTACCCAAGATTAGGATCTGCCGCGCTCCCGGACTTATCTTGTGAAGTTTATCTTTTGCAGACATCCTCTGCTACTGTTAAAGTATCTAGCTATCTTAGCAATAGCAGACAACGCCCCTCCACAATTGTTGAGAAAAATTTATGCCTGCGATCGCACAATCTCCCAATTTACCCATTTTACAAGAAATCAACTCAGGATTACCCAATATTTGCGGCTCCGAAGCAGAAATTAATGCCGCAGCCAATAGCAACGAACCAATCTTTCTACCTACCACAAATCTGCGCCTGGAAAACATTCAAGCCGGATTCGCCTGCGCCCTCCATATGCACCAACCCACAATTCCTGCCGGTGCAAACGGCGAACTGATCTGCAATCTTCAGCATATGTTTGAACATCCCAACCAAGGAGACAACCACAACGCCGCAGTCTTTGCTTGGTGCTATTCTCGCATGGGAGAATTCATCCCCCAACTGATTGCGGAAGGCTGCAACCCGCGCATTATGCTCGACTATTCGGGCAACTTATTGTGGGGATTGCGCCAAATGGGACGCGACGATATCTTCGACAATCTCAAGCGGATTACCTGCAATCCTCAATATCAACCCCACGTAGAATGGCTGGGGACAATGTGGAGTCACGCCGTCATTCCCTCAACTCCCATTCCCGACATCAAACTCCAAATTCAAGCATGGCAACATCATTTTGCTGCCATTTTTGGCATAGATGCCCTCAAGCGCGTTAAAGGTTTTTCGCCCCCAGAAATGCACTTTCCCAATCACCCAGATACACTTTACGAATACATCAAAGCTTTGAAAGAATGCGGCTATCGCTGGCTGATGGTGCAAGAACATTCTGTAGAAAATTCCGACGGTTCGGGATTGTCGCAAGACCAAAAATATATTCCCAACCGTTTGGTTGCGCGCAATTCTCGCGGCGAAACAATCAGCATCACGGCTTTGATTAAAACCCAAGGTTCGGATACGAAATTGGTGGGTCAAATGCAGCCTTATTACGAAGCGAAAGGACGCAATAAACAGCAAATTGGCAATGTCACAGTTCCTTCTTTAGTTACTCAGATTGCTGACGGCGAAAATGGTGGCGTGATGATGAATGAATTTCCCAGCGCCTTTGTCAAAGCTTGGCACGAAAACCGCGAACAAGGCGGGGGGAAATCTGGTGTGGTTGGTTTAAACGGCACTGAATATTTGGAGATAATTGAAGCGGCGGGGGTTAATCCTGATGATTATCCTGTTTGTCAGGGCATTAACCAGCACAAAATCTGGCACCTAGTCGATCCTGATAGTGCGACGCCGGAAAAAGTGGAAAGTGCGATCGCGCAACTCAAGCAAACAGACCATAATTTTCACATGGATGGTGCTTCTTGGACTAACGATTTGAGTTGGGTGAAAGGCTACGAAAACGTCTTGGAACCGATGAATCTACTCAGCGCTGCATTCCACAAAAAATACGACTCGCTGGTGCAGCAAGATGCCGCCGTTACTAAGCAGTTTGAATACCAGCAAGCTTTGCTTTACAATCTGTTGGTGCAAACAAGCTGTTTCCGCTATTGGGGACAGGGAACTTGGACTGATTACGCGCGGGAACTTTACAATCGCGGCGCTGCTTTAATGAAGTAGCAGAATTTATTGTAGGGTGCCCCGGAAACAAACTGTTTGAGCCTCCTCAAATATCAGCGCGGACGCACCCTACGCCTGTTGGCAAAGTCCGAACAATTACCCATTCCCCAATCTTACATTTCCTGCATCAACCGCAAATAATTCTGCCGCATCTGCGTCATATTTTCCATCATTCTATTAGCCATATCTTTCTCAACATCGCTCATTTGTTGCCAAAATAAAGCCGATCGCCTCGCCATAATTGCTTCTTCCCACAACATCTCCAAAAGTTGCGCCGCCATTGGGTTTTCAGCATCGATAATCCCACACAATTGCTCGAAGGCCCGGTTGGCTTCGGTGTGAGTGCTAACATCCTGAACCAGGCTTAGGCATTTTTTAAGTTGTACGATCGGGTTTTCAGAAGAGTAAGCCATAATTTCACGAAGATAAGCGACAAAATTTACACTGATACCTTTGACATTACTAGAGTTGTGACACAGCGGTACAGTTCCCTACATACCAGCGCCAAGGCAAATCCATGCCTTGAGAAATCCCGATCCGCGTAGTTTGCACAAAATTTATTGTACCCTCCTCCACAGCTTGCTGAAATTGCTCGCTCCGGTGTTCCAACCGCAGCGGTTGGCCTGCAGCCAAGGGAAAACCGCTTAAAGTTCGATCGATCTCCAGTACCTTACACAGTTTCCCAGGCCCGGCGGCGAGGCGCGATCGCTTCTTATCGGGAATTCCAGCGAATTCTTTGGGAACCGCATCTAGCTGCAAAGCTCGAATCAGCACAGCACTAGCAACTCTCTCTGCATCCGTCACCACATTAAAACAGTGATACATCCCGTAGATTAAGTAAACGTAGCTCATACCCGCAGGCCCGAACATCACCTCATTGCGAGAAGTGCGCTTTCGGTAAGCGTGACAAGCGGGATCTCCCGGGCCGTAAGCTTCGGTTTCGACAATCATTCCCCGAATCGTCTCGCCGTCAGGAAACTGCCGCACCAGAGTACAGCCCAGCAAATCTGGCGCTACGCTGGTAGATGGCCGCGCCAGCCAAAAAGATTCTACAATCTGAGTATTTGCACTCACTCAACAACAGCAGGTAAATTATGGACGTTAAGTTAGTTTTAGCAGTCTTGACAGCAGTTTTCACGGTTTGCTGTCTGTTCTTCGGCACAAAAAACGGATTCTACGATACTGACAAGTATCATGGTAACGGTTCTGCTCACTAATTTTAGGCGATCGTTAGTTGCTTAAAAAAACCGCCGCCTGTCAGTCAGGCGACGGTTTTTTTTTATGAACCACAGAGGCCACAGAGGACACAGAGAAAGAGAAAGAGAGAGCGGAAAGAATCAAAATAAGTTGACAAATGATGACACAGCAGATTGCTGTATTTGCTGCAATTAAGGGTGAATTTTGCCATCGGGCATTTTAGTTTCTTGCAAGCTAGCATTCTCGAAGTCGGCGCATCCCGGCAAATTAAAGCGAACTGTCGCTCCCCGCTCCGTTGCTTTCATATTTAAGCCAACTACTGCATTTTCTGGGTTATTTTTTTCGGGAACAGCAGTGACATTAACATCCATATTTGCTCCTTGACTATTAGCATCAAGGTTGAAAGTGATGCCGCTACATCCCAAATCAGCTCCGGTCAAGTTGGCTCTATTTAAGTTGGCATTTTTGAGGTTGGCATTGGTCAACTTGGCTCCTGATAAGTTAGCACCTTCTAGGTTGGCTCCCTGCAAGTTGACTCCTTGCAAGTCTAACCGTTGTAAGTTGGCATTGCTGAAATTGCATTCCGGACACTGTTTTGTTTGCAGCAATTCCTTGACTTGGTTTTGTTGGTGGGAAAATGTTAGATGTTTTACCGCAGTAAATACAACTGCGATCGACAATCCAGCAGTAACTAAATTTTTTAATTTCATAAATATCCGAAAAGCTTCGGGGGCTTTATATCGCGGTTAATACATTTCTACAAGAGTGCGCTCGACCTTTCCACAATTTCCCCAAAAAAATGCAGGCATCTCCCAGCAGCAGTTCAACCCCAGGGGGAACGCATCTTATTGAACACTATTCATCAGTGGTGAGTATATTTGGAAATAAATTCACCCTTTTTAGAAGCTACAGACACGATTTATACTGACTTTTTAGAGCAAAAAGGAACGGATTAATGGTGGTTTTGACTTAATGCTAGTTTTGAAACCCTAAAAATATTACACGCACTGTTTACAACTTGTATAATAGTTAGCCAGGAGTTATTTCTCAAAATTTAGTTAACTGCAACAGCGAGAACATTAGTCAAATATTCATCATCCCACCCGGCTCAAAGTCGGTTATTTCTTGCTGTGTTTTGTGAGGTTTTTTGTTGATTCAAAAAATTAACCGAGATGTTTCTAATTATAGCAAATTTTTGCGGAGGCTTATCTTTTCTAATCCGACAATCAGCCTTACGAAAACTCACATATAATACCCCCTGTAAAGAATTTTTAATTCCCCAAGGGCTGCGGAATGATTCACCAACTTTTTGAGCATCATTGGGTAACTTATTAATATAATAACGACTTTAAAGAGGTGTTTTTTTCACTATTTCACTAATCATATCAAACCTCTAGTATGAATTTTTCCCATTAATTGGATGTCAATCTGCTCTTTAATGTCACTTAAAATTAAGGAACTGCGAATTTCTAAACGACCGTGATTGCTCTCTTTATTTGTCGAATAAGCTCTATGTTGAACTCCAGAAAATCCTTCTCTAATTGCTTGTTTAAACAACTCGTCTCCTCTGGCATACAGGGATGCTTGGTTCTTTTTTAATGTGATTTCACCATCTACTTATTGTTCGACAATTGACTTCACAATTGACCTGTGACAGCCCAGAGCATCAATGGTGACAATGCTTTTATTTAATTCTAATACTTTGAGTACAGCCGGAATAGCTGTAATTTCATTAGATTTTTTATCAACCTTAACTTGTCCTCAAACTAATCTTTGACTGGTCGCCCAAGCACTGACCATATGAAGTGCTTTTTTATTTCCTCCCCGATGGTAAGAATGGCGAAGAGTTTTGCCATCAATTGCGATTACTTCTCCTGGATGGAAGCAACTAATAGATTTAATCCAACTCAAAAAAAATTCTGAAATCGCTCCGGGTTGAGGCGAAAAAATACTCGTGAAATTGTGTCAGGTGAAGGTATGCCATTCGGCTAGTCTAAAATTTTATTTGACCCTTCGTATTTAGCTCGCCCGTAACTTTCGAGATCCACCCATGTATCAGCACCGCAAATCACGGCACAAAGTGAGAGGCTGATAATGTCAATTAATTGATGATGTTTAGTCCGCTCAATTCTGGGAGGTTCTAAGTCAAAAAAATGGTCAGCGATGCTGATTTTAGGTTTAAGTTTCAGGCATGGTTAACTCTAATTAAATGTTTTGTATGTACTCAATAATTCTTCTCCCATATACGAGCTTATGTTAACATAAAGTTTAGGTTAGTCCTGCATAGCAATGAAAATGTGTTATAATTTTATTCTTTATAACCTACCTTGAATTTTAGCTTAGGAACTGTTCCAAGTGTAACTCTGAAAACCGATTGAAAAATGGTCGCACTCGCTAGCGATTAGCAAAATTTTAAATGTCGAGATTGTGGAAGACAATTCCTCATGACTCCCAGACATCAACCGATTTCATTAGCAACAAAAGAGTTGAGCGATCGACTTTTATTAGAAAAGATATCTCGGGCTGGGATTGTGAGGGCGACTGGGGTTTCGGAACGGTGGTTGCAATACTATGTTAATAAAAATTGAGGCTCGGTAAAAAGAGAATTAGAAGTTAAGTCCAAAAAGAAAGGGAAGCTCACAATTCAATGTGATGAAATGTGGTTATTTGTAGGCAATAAGGATAACAAGCAGTGGAAAGAGCTGGCAATTGATGTATCAACTTTTCATAAATTGTAGGAGTGTATATTGGTAAAAGAGATCAAGCTGGCGATCAAGGATTATGGGATTCACGTGCGACCCGTTTATCGTCACTGTGCCGTAAGTTATACAGACTTTTGTCATTTCCTCTGGAACAGTTTTTCCTCAAAAAAGACACAAGGCAGTAGGAAAGGAGACTGGTATGACAAACTATCTAGAAATATTTAATAATACGATGAGACAAAGAATATCTAGATTGGGAAATAAAACTCTTTCATTCTCCCAAAAAATCTCCCATCATATTGGGGCTATTTAGTATTTGATTCATGAGTATAACGCCCGTTTATCTATCAATTAAAAGCCTGGATTTTCCTGGCGGTGCAGGACTAACAAGTTTAGATGCGATCGCCCCGATCGCAGTGATGATACACAAGGAACCAAGTGTCCTTTTCACTCTCACCTCCGTAAAAGTAACCCGCGAGGAGATACAGGACGTATAGAATCTTCGGTTAGTTACGAAGATTCCTTACAATTAGAAAGGCGACATCGCATCGCTCGTCGTGGTCTTAGTTATGGAGAAGATGACGTTACCAAAGAACCTGAAACAGGGTCAGGATTGCTATTTTTGTGCTTTCAAGCTGATATTGAAAATCAATTCAATTTTATGCAATCAGCATGGGCTAATCAAAAAAACTTCTGCCAAATCAATGTGGGGCCTGATCCGCTGATTTGTCAGGTTAGCGGTAAGGGATCTGGTCAACCCATAGGAACTCAGAAATGGCCGGAAAAGTGGGGGAAGCGGAAACCGCACAATATGACTTTAGCTTGCGGGTTACCATGAAAGGCGGTGAATACTTTTTTGCCCCTAGTATCAGCTTTATCAACAATATAGGACTTACATAAAGTCTCTATTTTTAGGGCGTGTTAGCGGAACCAAAGTATGGTAATCTGCCATATAAACAGGCCAATCTTGAATCTTTAAGTTAGGGCCACGCTCTCAGGCTAAATTTAGCGAATAGTGAAAAAAATGGGAGAGCGTTTGCTTTCAAGCTTATTCTCAATTAGAGAAGTTTAGCTAATAAATACAAAAAAAGGAGTTAGGTATGGTTAACCTCAAAGAAAGAATTACCCAAATCGCCGAAATTGTCACCTATTTTCCAAGTTTTATTGCCAAAACTTTGGAAAAATTCTCCTCCCTGAATTGGAAGTTAGTAACAATTGGATTATTAGTAGCAAGTTTGGAGATATTAGCACCTACGAGTGCTAATGCTCAAGGTCAAGTCGTGGCTGAGCCTGCTCAAGTCACAGTGTCAGGGATGCGTGGAACTGTTGCAACTCGCAATATCGTCCTGCAAACTAATACGCCGATAAATAATTTGCAGTTAATCCCCTTGGATTTGAATAGGAGTGATGGGGATAGTATTTTTCCGGCACAGGCAATTAGTGTGGAAAAACCTTCGGTCAGTTCAACCAACCAGAATCTCATGATGACCTTGGTAAAGTTTGATCTGAATAAAGTCCTTAGAAGTGGAGAATTTAACGGAAAGCTGTGGTTGAGTTACCAAGATGGAGAGCAAGTTATCCCTTTAACTATAAAAGTGAAAGACCATTGGTTTTTACCATTACTCATCTTATTAGTAGGGTCAGCATTAGGCATCAGTGTTTCTCTTTATCGGACTCAAGGGAGACCGCGCGATGAGATTTTAGTCCGAGTCAGCCAAGTTCGCATCCAAATGCAAGATGATGCAGATTTTATAAAATTTGAGGAATTTAAAGCGAGAGTGGAAGCACATTTAATTGATGTAAAAATGGCGCTTCAAGGGGAACGCTGGGACGAGGCTATAAATTCTGTTCAGCAAGCAGAGTTAGTCGAGAGTAAATGGCTCAAAGGTCGTGCTGATTGGTTGGCACAGTTAGGTTATGCTGATGAAATCAAGCAGCAGTTACAGGATATGGGGCCGAGCGTTCCTTTTGTACAGACGGTGTATCGCAGTTTGGAAGATGCGCTAAGAGACGCTCCCGATTTAGACAGTCCCGTGCAATTGCGCGATCGCCTCCAAGGATTAGCTGAACAAGTGAATTCTTACCTTTCACTCCAAGCTAAGATAAAACAACTTTATAGTTTGAGCGAGGAGTTGTCTGTTGAACAGGCAAAAAATTGGCAGCCTAAACTACAGAATTTAGAACAGCGTATAGAAAGCTTACAGCCTGCTGATTTAACAAAAGATGCTAATTTAAGAGATGAGGTAGAAGGGGCGATCGCGGAAATTACAGAACTGCTTTCCCAGCAAGCAGATATGGTAAATCCGGCAGAACTCGATTTCGGAGTAAATGCGGGGGGGATGATGGCCCGAGGAGCCCAAATCCGGGGTATAATGATAAATTTACTGGGAGCCGCACCCTCTACTAGCTTAGTGAGTTGGGAAGAGCAAGCGTCGGGTGCGAATGTACGTTTGAAGGTTTTTACTGTGACTAGCTATATAATTGCGATCGTGTTTTTAGCCGGAGCAGGTTTTAGCCAACTTTATGTTGATAAACCTACTTTTGGAGATAATCCTTGGAACGATTACTCTGCGCTGATGGCTTGGGGTTTTGGAGCCGAGGCTACCAGAGATGCTGTTACAAAGGTGGTGCAGGGGTGGAGTTTACCTGGATTAAAATGATGTTAACTTCGTTGGTCTCAAGAAAATGATTTTTCGATTAAGTGTTGAAAGTAGTAAACTTATTAGGTGAAAGAGATGGAATACATTCGATATTTTAATAGTTATAACGCTGGTGGTTATAAAACTATTAAAATATGTTTGGGTAGTAAGGAAAAACTCTAAGATGCGGGAAAAATTCATAATTTTACCCCTATTTTGTATTTTTTTACCTCCAGAGAATGCACGCTCAAAAGTTAAAGGTATTGTTTGTTGTCAGAGTACGAGAACATATAAACCATTGTCGAAGGGTTCTGGGCGATCGCCTGTGAGTTCTCTTGGCGAACTAGACCTCTGTCTTGTGGTTTACCCACTTCTGCTATTAGACCTCATGTATCTGAGAAAGGCTCTAGAAATACTTACGCTCTGCTTTGTCAGCTTTGAAAACAGCTATATTTTATAGATTTGTGCGCGGGCTGCAAGAAAAGAGAGACGTATTTACTATCTATAAAGCTAGTTTTTTGTTAGTTGGAGCTTAAAATTTGTTTAGTCCTGTTAGCCATAAAAAAATAATTAAAGATGTATGTTTATCTGCCCTTCTCCACTCAGGTTCTAGGAGTTTTATATTTACGTTATAATTAGTGTTGATAACGGCAGGTTATTTGTCATTTGACCATAGAGAGAGCGAGAAATAATGAGAGGAAATGACGAATGAAAGTCTTTGAGTTTGAAATTACTATCCAGAGCAAATCAGGTGAGAGTATCTGGCCCATTGTTGTCAGGTGTAAGAAACCGGACGGACTAACCATCCATTCAAAAGAAACTCTTGAGCTAAATCAGGAGGACTTGAACAAACTCACTCAACAGCAAGAAAACGAGAGGGAATACGGCACCCATCTTGGCAAAGCTTTGTTTCGAGGAGCTGTATACGACACCTTTGTTCGTGCCTTATCCCAGAGTAGTCAGGACTCGCTGTTACGGATTTTGCTGTCGATCGAAGCGGCTGACAATGACCCTATCAAAACCTTGCATTGGGAAAGGCTGTGCGCTCCGATTGATGCCGATGGAGAGTGGCATCTTTTAGCCCGCAACCAGCGCGTTCCCTTTTCCTTGTACATTCCTACTATTATCGATCGGCGCTTTCCCCCCATTGGACGGCGCGACTTGCGGGCACTGGTGCTGGTAGCGAGTCCCTCTAATATCGGTAAGTTTCAATTAGCACCTTTTGACGTTGAAGCTGTTTTATCTGGAGTCAAGGAAGCGCTTGGTGAAATTCCTTATGAAATTTTGGCAAATGATGTCGCAGGTGCGATCGGGCCCCCAACCCTACAAGAACTGTCTAAGCAACTGACTAACGCCAAGAAGCCATACACCTTGCTGCACTTTGTCGCCCACGGCAAGCTGCTGGATAACGGAGAAACTGTTCTGTACTGGGCAAAAGCAGATAACCAAGTTCAGCCAGTGACTGGGGAAGAATTACTTTCAGAGCTCAAGAACATCGGTAATCATCAGAGGAGCTTACCTCACTTTACCTTCCTGTGCACTTGCGAAAGTGCCGACCCCAGAGCAGAAGCAGGATTAGGTGGATTAGGTCAAAGATTGGTAAGAAATTTGGGGATGCCTGCGGTAGTAGCGATGACACGCAAGGTGAGCGTAGAGACAGGCTTGGCTCTAGGACAGAACTTTTACCGACGACTCAGAGAGTCAGGAGAGGTAGATACGGCGCTACAAGAGGCAACAGCCGGATTGGGAAAACGCCACGATATTGCTGTCCCGGCTCTGTTTAGTCGCTTGGGTGGGCGTCCCTTATTTAGCGATCGGCTTGACGATCGGGATTTAACCGACGAGGAAATCGAGTATGGTATTGAAAAGCTGCGACAGCTTCTCCAAGAGCGAGCACCTAATGCCTCTGTACTAAAGCAGAGGTTTGAAACGCAGGTAAAGACGCTGAAAAATACACGGGGAGCCGAGTCACGCACAGCGCGCGAACAGCGCCAGCAGGCAATAGTAGAACTCAACAACCTCTGCGAGCAAGTAATCGAAATCAGTTTCGACGCTCTGGCAGCCTTGGGTAAGCAACCACCAGAATACAAGGCTGAGTGCCCGTTCCCTGGGCTGTCTTCCTTCGGTGATAAAAAATACCACAAGTTCTTCTTTGGGCGCGATGAACTGATTAGAGATTTACAACATGAACTGGCGAAGGATAATTTCTTAGCTGTTATCGGTACTTCGGGTAGTGGCAAGTCATCGGTGGTGCTAGCTGGGCTGATTCCTAAGCTCAAAGAAGAGGAGCTAAGCCTCCAGTGGGCTTACATGACGCCTGGAAAGGAGCCGCTGAGGCAACTAAAAAGACGATTAGAAAGATTATTGAAGGTATCAGAGCATCATTCAATATTAGTGGTAGACCAATTTGAAGAAGTATTCACTCTCTGTGAAGATAAAGCCGAGCGGATCGAGTTCATTGAAAAGTTATTAAACTTTGCCGATCGGCGGAAAGTCGTAATTACAATGCGGGCAGACTTTTTGGGAGAGTGTACCTTTTACCCCGAACTGAGAAAGCGGATTGAAACCCGACAAAAATTGGTTGGGCCGATGGAACCTGCAGAACTGATTACAGCAATGAAGATGCAAGCAGACAGGGGGGGACTGCGCTTTGAAGCTGGCTTGAGCCACGCGATACTCAATGATGTACAGGGGGAACCAGGGGTGATGCCGCTGCTGCAATATGCGTTGCAGGAACTGTGGAAACGGCGGCGGGGACGCTGGCTGTGCGATGAGGAGTACCAGGCGATCGGTAAAGTCCAAAAGGCAATAGCTAAGACTGCCGATGATTTCTACAATAGCTTGTCAGCCCCTGAGCAAGAACAAGTCCAGAATATCTTCTTGCGCTTAACCCGCTTGGATGCGAGTGCCCTACCTGGGGAGAAGCGACGGGACACACGCCGACGAGTGGAGTTAGAAGATTTGGTGCCAACAGGCGACGATCTAGCAGTGACAAGAAAGTTGGTGCAGCAGTTGGCTGGGGGAGGCGTGCGGCTTGTAGTTACCAGTCGCAACGAAGCTACGGGGAAGGAAGAGGTGGAAGTCGCCCATGAAGCTTTAATCCGCTACTGGCCAACGTTACAAAATTGGTTGAATCAGAACCGCAGTGACTTGCTATTGCGAGAAACCATCAATCAGGCAGCTCAGGAGTGGCAGCAGCACCAAGAGCAACCAGGCCAAGACACTTATCTTATCCATCATGGGGGACGATTAGAAGATGCAGAGGTGTTGTGGAAGCACCCCAAATTTGTGCATCTCAACCAACTTGAGGCGGAATATGTTTTAGCTTGTGTCCAGTTGCGCGAGCGCCGACGCAAGCTTGAGGAACAACGCAAACAGCGCCAACTCATGGCTGTTGCGAGCGCCGCTTTTATCTTGGGTGGATTTGCCATTTTTGCTGGAATTAAGTGGAGGGAAGCAGAAATGGAGCGAATTCAGGCTCTTCTACAATCCGCTGAGATGGGCTTGGTCACTCATCAAACATTGGATGCAAGGATAGGCAGTTTACGGGCAGGGAAAGAACTCAAGCAGTCATTCTGGCAAGGCCGGTTGCCACATGCTGGGTTAGAGGATCAAGTGTTCGGTAAGTTGACCAGCACAATTTATGCAGGACAGGAGATTAATCGTTTAACAATCGATCGAGGTACGGTCACGAGCGTGGCGATTAGCCGGGATGGTTGGCTGGCTACTGGTGATGATGAGGGCAATGTCCGCCTGTGGGATACCAAAACCCAGAATTGGGAGACACTCCCAAAGAGCAATTATTCTGGAAATACTTATGAAGGCACTTCGGTAGCGTTCAGCCCAAATGGCCAGTTCCTGGCCATCAGTAGAAGAAGTCAAGGTTCAAGAGGAGGCGTTTACCTGTGGAATACCAAAACCAAACAGTCGGACAAACTCCAGGAAAGCAATTCCGGAGCCTATGAGGTAGTGTTCAGCGCTGATAGCAAGTTCCTCGCCTCCACCAGTTCAAATGACGGCACTGCCAAGCTGTGGGATACCCAAACCAAGAATGTGACAAAATTCCAGCGTCGTCAAGAAAAGGTCACTAGCGTGGCGTTCAGCCCAGATGGCCAGCTCTTAGCCACCATTGGAGTTGATGGGACTGTCCACCTAGAGGATACCAAAACCAAGAAGCGGGACAAACTCGAGGAGAACGGAAGTCAAAAGAAGGTTTTTAAAGTGGCATTCAGCCCGAATAGCCAGCTCTTGACCACTATTGGAGTTGACGACAATGGCAAATCCAATATTTTGTTGTGGAATACCAAAACCAAGAAAGTAGTCCCAGAATTTACTCAAAACTTTGATCAATACCAAGATGAGCTCGATAGCGTCGCATTCAGCCCAGATAGTCAGCTCTTGACTGCCATTACAAAGGATGGCAACATCTGGCTGTTCGACATCAAAGGCCGAGTGTTGGCTAAACTCCAAGGACATCAAGGAGAGGTCTATAGTGTGGCGTTTAGCCCAGATAGTCAGAGCCTGGTCACGAGTGGAAATGATAGAACCGTCCGTCTGTGGGACTTCTCTAATCGGCAGTGGCCGATAATCCAGACGGAGGAACCAGTCATGAAAATGGCGTTCAGCCCGGACGGTCAGCGGCTAGCTACTTTGGGAGTTGGGGGCATTATCCAGTTGTGGAATACCAAAGGTAAGGATTTGCCTTTACTCCCAAAGCATCAAGGCCCGGCCAACGACGTGGCATTCAGCCCAAGCGATCAGCTCTTAACTGCCACTACGACAGATGATGGCATCATCCGCCTGTGGGACGCCAAATACAATCCGCTGGTTACACTTTCGGGGGAGCAAGCCGGGGCTGAGGTGGCGATCGGCCCGGATGGTCAGGAATTGGCTGTTGGTAAAAATATAGATGGTAGCGTCTGGCTAGGGGACATCAAAGGTAACAAGCAGTCAATCAAACTCGAAGGAAATCAAGGACAAGAACAGGAGATCATCGTCAGCGTGGCGATCGGCCCGGATGGTCAGCACTTGGCTGTTGGTGGAAATGATGGTAGCGTCTGGCTGGGGGACACCAAAGATCCAATGTTGTCAAAACTCAAGGCAAAGAATGTTTCTAGCATGGCGTTCAGCCGGGATAGTCAGCTTCTAGTCACTGGTGGAGAAGACGGCACTATCCAGTTGTGGGACAATCAAGGCCAGCAGTTGAAGGACAAACTTGCGAAACATACAGGCGAAGTATTAAGTGTGGCATTCAGCCCGGATGGTAAGTCCCTAGCCACTGGTGGAAGGGACGGCACTACCCGACTGTGGAGCATCGAAGGTCAGCCTTTAGCCAAGTTCCAGGGACATCAAGGCATGGTTAAAAGCGTGGTGTTCAGTCCGGATGGCAAGCTCCTGGCTACCAGTGGAGAGGATCGCACTGTTCGCCTGTATCAGATTGGAGGAGGACTGGATGAACTCCTAGCAATGAATTGCCATTGGGTACGCGACTATCTGAAGAACCCCGATGTCGCTCTCAGTAGCGATCGCAATCTTTGTAAGGATATCCCCCCTCCTAGTAGTTCACCAAAAAAGTAGTTAGCGTCAGACCGAAACGAGGACACAAGTCCTCTGTTGCGATCGCCCCCTAAAACCTCAAGACTTACGTATGCACGCTATATTATATAGCGTGCTAAAAATTCCGCAGGCTGGGAAAAATAAGTGAGCGAACGTCATAAAAATCAAAATTTAACTGCTCAAAAAAATACCGACTTTCCTGTTAAAGGATTAGACTATATATAATAGTAGTGGAGTTTTTAACTTCTTGTTTAGGGTAGTCGGACAGTAATTTATGCTTTAAGTAATCTACTGTTTTTCCCATCAAGCGCGCTGTTATTTTGAGGAAATTCCACCCTCTAATTGCACAAACCATATGATTTATTTGAATCACGGCTTTGCGACATTGACAAGCTTCTCTAGCTGTTAAGTGTTTGAGTGCGCGGTGTAATTTTTCAATTTGGCAACGCATTCTGCCATTTTTTTTTGCATCCGTTGTGTCACGTTAATTTAAATCAGTTGAATGCGATGTGCTTCGTTACAGCTATATGCGTTTTGCGTCGCCATCGAAAAGTCGATATATTCAATAGCAGTGGATTTATCCCCTCATTTTACCACATGTTAACTTAAAGTGGGTAAGTTTTGTTAAGAGAGAAACATGAATAGGTTTTTATCAACAAATAAAAGCGATGTACTTCCTTCTCTATGTTCCTAGGTATTTCAATAATTAGGTTATGCCAGTTTTATATTTAATAATCAATTAGTTTTAAGAATGGAAAATAATTCGTTATCTGACCATATAAAGAGCGAGAAATAATGAGAGGAAATGACCCATGAACGTCTTTGAGTTTGAGATTACCATTCAGAGCAAATCAGGCGAGAGTATCTGGCCCATTGTTGTCAGGTGTAAGCAACCGGACGGACTAACCATCCATTCAAAAGAAACTCTTGAGCTAAATCAGGAGGACTTGAACAAACTCACTCAACAGCAAGAAAACGAGAGGGAATACGGCACCCATCTTGGCAAAGCTTTGTTTCAAGGGGCTGTGTACGACACCTTTGTTCGTGCCCTATCCAAAAGTAGTCAGGACTCCTTGTTACGGATTTTGCTGTCGATCGAAGCGGCTGACAATGACCCTATCAAAACCTTGCATTGGGAAAGGCTGTGCGCTCCGATTGATGCCGATGGAGAGTGGCATCTTTTAGCCCGCAACCAGCGCGTTCCCTTTTCCTTGTACATTCCTACTATTATCGATCGGCGCTTTCCCCCCATTGGACGGCGCGACTTGCGGGCACTGGTGCTGGTAGCGAGTCCCTCTAATATAGGCAAGTTTCAATTAGCACCTTTTGACGTTGAAGCTGTTTTATCTGGAGTCAAGGAAGCGCTTGGTGAAATTCCTTACGAAATTTTGGCAAATGATGTTGCAGGTGCGATCGGGCCCCCAACCCTACAAGAACTGTCTAAGCAACTGACTAACGCCAAGAAGCCATACACCTTGCTGCACTTTGTCGCCCACGGCAAGCTGCTGGATAACGGAGAAACTGTTCTGTACTGGGCAAAAGCAGATAACCAAGTTCAGCCAGTTACGGGAGAAGATTTTCTGGCAGAGCTCAAGAACATCGGTAATCATCAGAGGAGCTTACCTCACTTTACCTTCCTGTGCACTTGCGAAAGTGCCGACCCCAGAGCAGAAGCAGGATTAGGTGGATTAGGTCAAAGATTGGTAAGAAATTTGGGGATGCCTGCGGTAGTAGCGATGACTCGCAAGGTGAGCGTAGAGACAGGCTTGGCTCTAGGACAGAACTTTTACCGACGACTCAGAGAGTCAGGAGAGGTAGATACGGCGCTACAAGAGGCAACAGCCGGATTGGGAAAACGCCACGATATTGCTGTCCCGGCTCTGTTTAGTCGCTTGGGTGGGCGTCCCTTATTTAGCGATCGGCTTGACGATCGGGATTTAACCGACGAGGAAATCGAGTATGGTATTGAAAAGCTGAGCAAACTCCTGGTAGAACGCGCCCCTAATGCTTCGGTACTAAAGCAGAGGTTTAAAACGCAGGTAGAGATCCTCAAAGATACCCAAGGAGCCGAGTCACGCACAGCGCGTGAACAGCGCCAGCAGGCAATAGTAGAGATAGATAACCTGTGCGATCAAGTCCTGGAAATTAGCTTTGATGCTCTCTCCGCTTTGGGCAAACAACCACCAGAATACAAGGCGGAGTGTCCTTTTCCCGGTCTATCTTCCTTTGCCCAGGAACAATACCACAAGTTCTTCTTTGGGCGCGATGAGCTGATTAGAGATTTACAACATGAACTGGCTAAGGATAATTTCTTAGCTGTTATCGGCACTTCGGGCAGCGGCAAATCATCGGTGGTACTAGCTGGACTGATTCCTAAGCTTAAAGAGCAGGAGCCAAGCCTACAGTCGGTTCGGATCGCACCGAGCAACGAGCCGCTGAAACAATTAGAAATACTGTTAAAGGTATCTCAACAGCATTCAATATTGGTGGTAGACCAATTTGAGGAACTGTTCACCCTCTGCGAGGATAAAGCCAATAGGCAAGAATTTATCGACAAGTTGTTTCACCTTGCCGAACGCCGAAAAGTTGTCATAACGATGCGGGCGGACTTTTTAGGAGAGTGTACCTTCTACCCCCCACTGAGAAAGCGGATTGAAACCCGACAAAAATTGGTTGGGCCGATGGAACCTGCGGAACTGATTACAGCGATGAAGATGCAGGCAGACAGGGGAGGGTTGCGCTTTGAAGCGGGCTTGAGCCACTCGATTCTCAATGATGTGCAGGGGGAGCCAGGGGCGATGCCGCTGCTGCAATATGCGTTGCAGGAACTGTGGAAGCGACGGCGCGGACGCTGGCTGTGCGATGAGGAGTACCAAGCGATTGGTAAAGTCCACCAGGCGATCGCTAAAACTGCTGATGATTTTTACAATAGCCTACCAGCTAAGAAACAAGAGCAAATCCAGAATATTTTCTTGCGCTTAACTCGCCTGGATAAGAATGCCATACAGGGAGAGAAGCGACGGGACACCCGCCAGCGAGTGGAGTTAGAGGATCTCGTGTCCAGTGCGAGCAATCTGGCAGAGACTAAGAAGTTGGTACAGCAGCTAGCTGGTGAAGGGGTACGGCTAGTCGTTACCAGTCGGAACGAAACTACCGGGAAGGAAGAAGTAGAAGTCGCCCATGAAGCTTTAATCCGCTATTGGCCAACGTTGCAGGAGTGGTTGAGCCAGAACCGCAGCGACTTGCAACTGCGAGAAAACATAAATCAGGCGGCAGAAGATTGGCACCAGCACCGGGAGCAACCAGACCAAAACAGCTATTTAATCCATCAGGGGGGAAGATTAGAAGATGCACAAGTGCTGTTGAAACAGCCCAAATTTGTCCATCTCAACCAAGAAGAATCTGAATATGTCTTGGCTTGTTTGGAGTTGCGCGATCGCATCCGCAGGCAAGAAAAACAACGCAGACATCGCCTGCTTTTCGCCGCTGTCAGCTCAGCTTTTGTCTTTGCTGGATTTGCTATCTTTGCGGGATATCAGTGGCGGCAAGCAGAAGTTGAGCGAATTCAGGCGTTAAGTGCTTCCTCAGAAGCTAAGTTGGCAACAGATCAATTAAAGGCATTGATAGGAAGTTTACAAGCTGGAAAAGAAGTTAAGCACCTGTGGATATCAAAAGCAACCTTAATCAATGAAGTAATGGGCAGGCTGCACAAAGTAACTTCTGAAGTCAGAGAACTCAATCGCCTAGAAGCGTATGAACGCTCAGTTACTGATGTCAGTTTTAGCCCTGATGGCCTGCTACTGGCGAGTACTGGAGTTGATGGCACAGTTCGTTTGTCAGATTTACATGGCAAAGAACTAATTAAATTTGGAGTGAGTAAAGAGCGTGTTAGAAATATCTACTTTAGCCCGGATGGTCGGCTACTGGCGACTGGTGGTGAGGATGGGACTACAAAATTGTGGGATTTGAAAGGAAACCTAATCAGGGAATTTCCTAAGCAGAAGGAGGGGGTATTTAACATCACTTTCAGCCCTAATGGTCAGACTATCGCCACTGGTTATGAGGATGGTATCGTTCGCTTGTGGAATTTGCAGGGAAATTTAATCAAAGAATTTCCTGCCCATAATACCAGTAAGGATAAAAAAGTGTGGGGCATCAGTTTTAGCCCTGATGGTAAGACTCTCGCTACGGGTTCTGGAGACCGCACCGCCAAGTTGTGGGATTTGAACGGAAAACTATTAAGCGAATTTAAAGGCCATAAAGATACGGTGTTTAGTGTTAGTTTTAGTCCCGATGGTCAAAAACTTGCCACTGCCTCTATGGACAGCACCGTCAAGTTGTGGGATTTGAAAGGAAAAGAGTTGAGAGAATTGTCAGGACATAAAGACTGGGTGTTTAGCGTCAGTTTTAGTCCGGATGGTCAGAACCTTGCCACTGGTTCCAAAGACGGCGTTGTTCGCTTTTGGGATTTGAATGGAAAACTATTGAAGGAATTTAAAGGACATTTAGATGCGGTTAGAAGTGTTATTTTCAGCCCAAATGGCAAGCTTTTGGCCAGTGCAGGATACGACAACACTGTCCGCTTGTGGGATTTGCAAGACCGCCAGCAGTTAACTGATTTCAAAGGGCACAAAGGCACTGTCTGGAGTGTCAGTGTTAGTCCGGATGGCGATATCCTGGCGACTGCTGGAGCTGATGGCACTGTCCGCCTGTGGGATTATTTATCACGTGAGCAGTTGGGAGAATTCAAAGGTCATAAAGGTATAATCTGGAAGGTAAGTTTTAGCCCGAATGGCAAACTTTTAGCTACATCAGGAGAGGATGGCACCGCTCGCTTGTGGAGTTTATTTGGTAAGCAACGGAGAGAATTAAAGGGTCATAAAGGTCCAGTTTTGGGTCTAAACTTTAGCCCGGATGGTAAATTTTTAGCTACATCAGGAAAGGATGGCACTGCCCGCTTGTGGAATTTGTCTGGTAAGCAATTAAGAGAATTAAAAGGTCATGAAGGTGCCGTCCTGAGTGTCAGTTTTAGCCCGAATGGCAAACTTTTAGCTACGGCAGGAGCGGATGGCATTGTACGTTTGTGGGATTTATCTGGTCAGAAGCTAAGAGAATTCCCCGCGCATCGAGACTGGATCAACAGCGTCATTTGGAGCAATGACGGTCAAAAACTGGCTACAGCTAGTAGCGATCGCACTATCCGTTTGTGGGATTTGTCAGGTAATCAATTAAAGGAATTAAAAGGTCATATAGGTGCAGTACAGAAACTCCGTTGGAGTAACGATGGTAAGCTGCTAGCGAGTGCGGGATCTGACTCAACTGCTCGTCTGTGGGATGTAGCCGGTCAAGAGGTAGCTGTATTCAAAGGTCATAAAGGTGAGGTCAAGAGCGTCGGTTTTAGTCTCGATGGCAAGCTTTTAGCTACGACTGGTGAAGATGGGACTGTTAAGTTATGGCGGGTTGAAGGATTAGATGAGCTGATGGTGCGGGGTTGCACTTGGGTACGTGACTATCTTAATAATCCTGATTCCGAACTTATGTCTGAAGAACGTCACGTTTGTGATGGTATTGGCACTGCTAGTAATTTACCAAAAAAGTAGGAAGCGTCAGACCGAAACGAGGACGCAAGTCTTCTGTGGCGATCGCCCTATAACAATAGACATCTCTACAATGACCGAGAAAATGGGATGCAAGCCCCGTCCTTTTAGGACGGCTTTATGCTATAGTTTAATTGGTTGAAATCCCCACCTAAGATTGCAGCGATATATACTCATCTTGAGTTGAAACCGGGACTGATCCAGTAATAGGGAAAGACCCAAGGGCAATGGTTAAAATCCAACCTGGAAGCAAAAAAAAGTATTGTTAATGTTTTTCAAACAAAACGATACATATAGTCTGGATAGGGCATTGCCACGACTTAAAATGAACATGGAGGCCCTCGTAAGACTACTTCGGTAGCATTGGTCGATGAAGTGTTAAGAATCCTCTCGCCTTTAGGCAGGGGAGTATGTCAAAATAGCTAATTCCGTAAGGATTGTGGGTATTTCAAATTGCTAACTTATTTCCGCTCACCTGTAGCAGCATTTGTAGGGTGCGTGGAGACACACCCTACAAATACTTTATTCACTTCGTCGGGAATGCCTCCCTTTCTGCTTCCATTACTACCAGAAAATTTTGGGGTCAGAGCCTCGCACTAAGCGGGCGACTTTAAAAAATGTTACTGCGATTAGTATAAATAGTATATAATAAGGTCAGGAGGTAATAAAAGTGTTTAACCTAACTTACGAATTCAAGTTAAAGCCAACACAAAGCCAAATAGCGATGTTTGAAGAATGGTTAGAAACTCATAGACGAGTTTATAACTATGCTTTAGCTGAACGAAAAGACTGGTATAAGTCTCGTAGTTGTCAGGTTAACGCTTGTAGCCTTCAAAGCTGCTATATCATTCCTGCTGATGCACCACGTCCAACCTTTGCAAGTCAATGTAAGTCTTTAACTGCTGTACGCAAAGATAACGAGTATTTAAAGCGTGTTAACGCTCAATCTTTACAACAGACACTCAGACGACTTGAGAAGGCTTTTGTCTCTATGTGGGAACAGAATCATGGATTCCCAAGATTTAAAAAACCTGGACGGATGAGGTCTTTTTCTTTTCCGCAGTTAGGGCAAAACCCATTGCTTAACGGCTTTGTTAAATTCCCTGTTATTGGTGCAGTTAAAATGCGTCTATCACGGGATATCCCAGATGGAGGAGTAGTAAAACAAGCGCGTGTAGTTAAGAGGGCTTCTGGATGGTATGTGATGCTAACTATCCAATGGGATGTATCCGTGCCATCAATAACACCACATGGAAATGCAGTAGGAATAGATGTAGGTTTGACCAGTTTTGTTGCAACTTCTAATGGACTTTTGATTAACCGTCCGAGATTTTTTGTAGATGCCGAACGCAAGCTTAAATTGCTGCAACAGCGCGTTTCCAAAAAACGATTAGGCTCGAACAATTGGAAGAAAGCCCAGAAAAAAGTTGCTTTGTTATATGAGTACGTCGCTAATTGCCGTAAAGACTGGCATCGCAAGGTGTCTCATCAAATCTGTGACAACGTTGGAATGGTGTTTGTTGAGGACTTAAATCTTGTCGGCTTATCTCGTGGAATATTGGGTAAACATTGCTTAGATGCAGGGTTTGGTCAGTTCTTCAATATCCTTGAGCAAACTTGTTTGAAGCGTGATGTCTATTTTCAAAAAGTAAATAGCCGTAAAACGAGTCAAATCTGCCCAAGTTGTAGTTTTGAAACAGGGAAGAAAGAGCTTTCAGAACGTACTCATATTTGTTCAAATTGCGGCTATACAACTGATAGAGATGTTGCAGCCGCTCAAGTAGTCGCAATACGCGGACTTGCAACCGTAGGGCATACGGTCAAGATGCTTGTTGAGGGTAAATTCATTGGAATCCCGAAGACGCAAGAATCCTCGCACCTTTAGGTCGAGGAGTGTCAACCAGCCAATTTCTGGTCGCAGACACAGAGATTCTGGTTCTTGACTGACACCAATTAATCCAGCAACAAACTCCATTTCGTAGACATTCCCGAGGTAATCCCAGTTGAATGGAACCTTAGACGGCAGGTTGGGAAAAGCACCCCGTGCTTCTATAGCTGGTGACAGCTCAGAATTTAACCAGGGATTGCGTAGATATGGTGGCTCAGGAGTTTTGCCTTCAAACATTCGTTCCCACTTTGATGTTTGATTATTCAAAATGTAGGGGAATAGTTTAGCAACCCATCCAGTAATATAGGGCGAGCCACTTCCCTCTGGTCCTTGGTACTTGTAAATGGAATCCCAAAACTCGGTATTCACACTGCCTTCAGCGGCGGCTACAAATTCCTTTAGAATCGGTCGTAGCGGCTCAATCCACCACTCCAAACCAAAGCGAGCAAACTCTTCCACCCTCTGTGCAATAGAACGCCAATCCTCTACCGTTCCCTCCAATTTAATCGTAGGTATACCACAGAAGCTGCTTACCTCGTACTCAAAGTAGGACTGCATTGCATCTAGCAATACGACTTCCGAGGCAGCACGTTCAATAGGGCCTGTGGTTGAGAAGTTAGCCACAATTAACTCGTGTGCTTTGCCAATATGTTGGTGAATTTGTTCGGAAAACTCCCCGAACACTTCTGCCCAAGGGTTGTCGGCCGAACCCTTCACAAAGTCATCACGGCGAACCTTAATCTTCAACTTTCCCGAATGCTGCACAAAGTGATGACGAAGTTCTTCGGCATTCATGTTAATGTGCTGTGCTAGTCCCTGTGTTAACGTTAGCCAAATTATGTCAGGGGAAAGGCAAATTGGATGATGAAAGGCAAAAGCTGTATGTAGTGCGCCAATGAGTGGATGATACGAATCAACACTCTCCACCAACTGCCCGCGATATCGACAACAAGCCTCGATCGGTCTACCTAAAAACTCTGCAACTGCTTCATAGTAAGGAATTTCACGCAAGGGGGTGGTTGTGGGAGATACCTTTGAAACAGCAAAAGTTCTGGCGATCGCGGTGCTGGTACCTTCAGAATTTGTGACTGGATTGTACATAGATGGTAAATCACTCGTATACTCCATATCTTAGACTCAGCTTTATGTACCCAAGTAGCACTATGCGAACCAAAACGAGGACGGCAGTCTGCTGTTCCACGCTCCCTAGCAACCTGAAAGCTGCGCGGGAGAAGTCCCGGCAGCCGGTCACTTAGGTGCGATCGCTATTAACTCAATCCCTTCAACACATTCAACAGATTGATGGCTATTGATGTTGCTGTTTGCAGGGTTTCGGCGCTGTCAACTGGAGTCTTTGGCGCCGTATTGACAAATTGCTCTAATGATGTTATGAGCTGTGTCTGAGCCTGCTTGAGGTCAATTTCACCAGCCACTGAGTCCGCGCTGCTTTCTGCGGGCTTTGGTTCCAGGCCAGCAGGCAACTGCACAGGTTCCATCGTAGGGCGAGTGGTGCTGGCATCTTTACTACTACTGACCACTAGCCGCACTGCTGGATCGCCAATAATCGCATAGTTGCGGGCGTCATTGTTAGCCGTCCACATCCCAGCCAAACTCGCATGATTGGGCTCCGCGCCAAACTTAATCTCTTCTAACTCAATGTTGAGGTCGGAGGAAATTTCCGCATAGCGCTCGTCAAAATACTCCAATGCCGAGCCTACTGGATGGCCTTCCAGCAGGCGCTTCACGCTACTTTGAAAAACTGCTATCTGCCTGCGCTCTATTGCTGTCTGAATGGCATCTCGAGTAGAACCCTTAATATCTGACCAAGAGAAAGAACAGCCCCAAGCTCGATCTATATGACCAACTACAGCTAAGGCACCTCCCTTGGGATGGCTCAGAAGTTTCTGTGGCAAGCGGGCAAGAAACGAGCGCGGCGCAATCTCTGGTCGTGAAGCTTTTTTGTGACCGTCGAATTCATCATATTGGGGGCAGCCTGCGCCATAGCAGGCAAAGAAAAAAGCAATCATTCCTAAAAGCCGAGCTTGTTCGCCAATATCATCCCCAGAAAAGTAAAAATCTTCCCTCATCGGCTTTGCCCCTGGACGACCCGGCCCCGGCCAGTCTTGGCACAGCAGTGCGCCTTGGTGGAGCAACTGACGCGTATCGCCCTTGTCAAAGCCCATGCCATGACTGGCAGTGAAAAGCAAACTAGGGGTTTCACTGCCTCCTAGCAATTGCCCCAAGCGGGCTTTGGTTGCTTCTTCTTTAAGAATCGTTTTCACATCCCAGTTGGGATGTTCTTTGACCACCCATTCAGATAACGGCTGAATGAGGTGTTCAGTGCTGAGATTAGTGGCAGCGTCTCCTGGGTTGCACACACCGAAAAAGGCAGCGCTAGGGGATAGGGATAAATTGCTAGTTTCAGCTTCTACTACACTGTGAGCGTACTGCGCGTATTCCTGTAGCGTATCAAAGTGAATGCGACCCACTGCGTACTGAACGCTGAGCTGGGACTGAAAGGCATAGGGAATTGTTACTGGATCGCCAACAATCAGCAGGTAATACGGCATTTTGTCTGGATCGGCAGGACCTGGCCCTACTCCCTGACGCGCCAGGAAGTTCTTTTTTGACTCGCCTGGACGATAGCCCTTGACGCCGATGTATTCCTTGTAGTAATGCTCGTGCTTTTGGGTGGCTTGCTTTTTGCGATGATTTAATAGTTCGCTGAGCGCTTCTCGGATTTCCTTTATTTCCGAAGAGTCACCGCCAGGGAAAACTACTCCCCAACCTGTTTGTGCGAGGTCTTTGGGATCTACTCCCTCTATCGGAGCAAAATCAGGCTCTTGTTTTTCTCGAATTTTTAGCTCGATATCTTGTAATTGGTCTGGATCGAATTCTTCGCCTTGGGCAATCCTAGATACTTGCTCAGGGGTCATAGGAGGCAGCAAATAATCGCCCGTCGAGCCATTAATCCCATTGAAAAATAACAGGTCTTGTTCGTTCATATTTTTGGTTCCTTGTTGGTTGCGCTAACAATCGGCATTTAATTTGTGAATAAAACAGATAGAAACCCCACGAGCCTTTCAAACAAGGACTTGCTGAGTTTCTATTGGGTCTAACTCTGGCGGTTAACTGGGATAAGCTGCCGACCACACAGCATGAGCGACTTCCGGCTTGGCAATGTCGGATTAGCCTGTGCCCATTCCTCCGAGATCCTCGTTACAAATAAACTGGCTGCTTTCTAGGTTGTAGATTTTGCCCGGTTTAAAATCATAAGAGGCAGGTGGGCCGAGGATGTTCGTGTTTTCCTGGGTCTAACTCTGGCGGTTAACTGGAATAAGCTGCCGACCACACAGCATGAGCTACTTCCGGCTTGGCAATGTCGGAATGGGCACCCATTGTTGGCCCTCCCAGGTTCGCACAAATAAACTCGCTGCTTTCGAGGTTATAGATTTTGCCCGGTTTAAAGTGATACGAGGCATCGCAGGGGAGCATGTTTATGTTTTCCGCTGCGAGGTCATCTCCGCCTAGACCAAAGCTGCCAATTCCACCATACTTAGGCAATTGACCGGGGGCAAAGTCCACAGCACTAAAGGCAGTCTTTCCAGCTAGGGGGTACATCCGGCCGACTGCATAGTCTAAGTAGGAGTGAGTTGTAACGATCGGACCTGCGACTTTACCTTGAGCGATGATTGTATTAAAGTAACCGGGGCGATCGCGTTCGTATGAAATCTTTGAACAGTAAGACCAGAGCGATAGAGCGCCTTGTACCAACGCCAGAGAATTCACTGGGCGGACTAACGTACCCTTCCCTTGCGGACCGTTGAGCATGGAAGAGACAACAACGCATCCGAAACTGTGACCCATCAGGTGGAATCGCACCGTTTCAGCAGCGTTCTCTTGCAGTGTTTTTAACAAGTTGAACCCAGTGCTTTCACCGATTTTGCGAGCGCGTTCTTTCATTTTCCAATAAGACAGTACCCGCAGGGGGTCTAAAACCTTATCCCAGACTGAGCTGCTATCGGTGCTGAAACTTACTGGTTCATCTTTACTCGCTTCATAGATGGCTTCTGGATCGAAACCTTCCCAATCCGAACCCGGTGCCGCACCTTCACCTTCGCTACCCAAGTCAGCCTCTTGGTTCAACACTTGGTAGGCGTTCACTACCTCTGGTGGCAAGCTATCAATTGTGCTGTCTTCGCTCGCCGCCCTGAGAATTGTTTGCAGGGCTTGCCGTGCTGCTTCAGTGTTAGCGATGCGCGAGGCATATTCATCTACTAACCCCTCAACTGGATCTTCGTCGTTCACGTCAAAGGACACCGAACCACTTGTCAAGTCTTCATTGCCCCAAGGCTTGCTAGGCCAGTGCAGCCCGATCATTAAGGGACGAAATCCCGATCGCGCCTCTTTGATTTTTTCAATATCGGCTGTTTGTTTAGCCATTGCGCCAATCCAGTCGTTGTACTGCTGTCGCGCTGCGGGAATGTCGCCCATCCACCCGTGGCTCATAAGGAATACATCTGTGATTGGCTCAGTGGCTAGCGCTGAGAAGATTTGTTCGCTGAGTTTCTTCCCATCAGCTTCATCGCGTTCGTTGCCATCCTTATCACAGGCAATCAGATAGTAATTCAAGGAAGTATTAGGTACTTTTTCAATTGGCATGGCATTTACTCATTTAAGAAAAACTGGCTGATACCAATTTTATATGAGGTTGCATAGAATCTGATCCCCCCTAACCCCCCTTATTAAGGGGGGGGACAAGAGCTTGGTCAAACTCCCTCTTATTAAGGGGGAGTAGGGGGTATGCGAGGGGGAGCGAAATATATGCAACTTCACATTAAATTGGTATGAACGGTTGGGTAAACGAACCTGGTTTCTGAGGGCGGTGTTTTGTTTCTACTTCTGGGCCTATGTTATCAGGCAGCTATCTACTTTTGGTGGCGCTGCCTGAATCAATAAAGTAGAGCTAAATATTGATACTTTGGGGAATTTGAGAAGGTAGCAAGAATTTGTAAGGCATGAGCCGGGAAGAGTTTTTCTTGCTAATCTCCATTTCAATATCTCTTAGCCGATTTTGAAATTTGTCCAGAGATGACTTGACTTTGGCATCTTTAAAGTGTCCTTTGTTGTATTGACCTAGCTGCGTGTAATATACCGAACCCAGTAAACCAACTACCTCAATTTGGGTTTGGGCGCGGTCTACCGAAGGTAGCATACTCATAAAGTTCCCTTGTTCCTCAGGACTTGTAGGTGCTGGGGAGAAGAGGGCCAAAGGAAAAGCCGGCGCATAGCTCATTAATTCGGATTGAGGGAAATTTACTGCAGCGTGCTGAGCACTTCCGGTAAAAATGACACTCGTGACAGCATCAATTAAATAATCGACTGTTTTAATCGCACCTGAAGCATCTTCTCCAAACTCCTTTAAGCGACCCCCTTGGTCGGAAACTAATTCCGTTGCCCAGTTTTGTAAATCTTTGTCTTTGAGTATTTCTTGGTTGCTAGGGTAGTAAATCCTTAAATAATCACTAACCCAGGTATGAAGAGCCTCCCAAATCAGCCGTCCATCATCTCGATAAGGATAATCAGGTAACTGAGCGCTGTCGCCGACACCCTGACTTGTCAAGGTTTTGGGAAACATTACATCATTGAAGTGTTGCAGATAGCTTTTTGCTCCTTCAACGACAATAACTCCATCGTTCTCAATAGTGCTAGCTAGAAGCTCATCTACTTTTCCTCCGGTAGCAATTAACTTTTTATGAGCCCCGTAATTGATTAAGATAGTTCCTTCAAAGTGAGGATCTAGCAAAATTCTTAATTTGTGATTTTCTGGCAATATCCGCTTAGTAGCTAGAACAAAAGGTTCTACAAATAAATGAGTGCGACCTAAATGACTAACTAATTCGTGGAAGTTGCCATCTGCCATATTAACAATGGTTTTAGCTACCATCCAGTTGTCGTCATCTAGCGGCGTAAATACTGGTGGATTTTTACTTACAGAAGGTTGTTGGCATTGAATAGCTACTGGGATTAGAGAACGAGATGAACTATTAACTGGGGGAACCGCAAATAATGCTACAGGCGCAGCAGGGTATTTTTTGACGTTGTTTGGAAAACTCCCCTGTGCCATGTCTTTTAACATGGAATAATCAGCTTTATAAAGTCGGCCTTCTCGCAGAGCAGCTTCAAGTGAGTCGGAAAACTTAAATTTTTGGATTATTTGCTGATATTTTTCGTTGGTAACCTGCAAAGGTTGATCTTTTTCTGATAGCTGCTGGAGCATAAGTGGGTTTGGCCCAGCAACTCGCATATAAGCAAAAATCAAATCTTCTTGAAAGCGTTTGCTAATCTGGGGTAAGCGGAGATCTACAAATAAGCGATCGTAATCCTCCAGGCTGGGCAAATCTTCACCTCCTCCTATTGAAAAAGATACCTCTGCACTTTGCTCACTTTCTAAATCCAACAATTTCATGTTTTCTTTAATAATTTCCCTGAAAGCTAAATCCAGCGAGTCTCCTGACGTATCTTCCAAGTCAGAGCCAATACTAAAGTCTAATGCCTCTGAAGTTTCACTAGATTGGTAGGCTTGAGCAAATTGCTCATCTATCTCTCTAAGCTGCTCATCAATTTCAGAACTTTCTACTGAGTCACTATCACCTACGCTGAAAGATACTCCCTCAGGAGAAACCTGTTGCGTAATTTCTTTGGCAGCAGAGGCTATTTTCCAAGCAATATTTTTCAAATCTTCCTTACTATCAGCCGCTTCAATTTCTTGTTCAGTATTTTTTAATACTTCTATCTGGTGATCGACCCCTGAATTTTCTTCTGTGCTATCACCCACGCTAAAAGATGGGATGTCATTCTCAAAATGTCGAGCTTTATTCGCATTCAAAATTGTTATTTGTTGCATGACTAGCGTTACCCATTTTATATTGGGTAGCTCTTGACTGGGTATGTTGAGATTAATCAAAGGCAATGGAGGCGAAGTTGTCATAGCGAGGCTGGGAATATAATCATAATTATAATTATATTTGCCTGGAAAAAATTTGGAACCAAATTTGACGAACTTATAAAGTGTTAAGAGAGTGTTGATTAAGGTGTTTTTGCTCGAAGCAGAATTTTGATTTCCCGAAGATAAAGGCATATGCCCTCCTGTAGTGGTGAGAGATTTATTTAGCGATTAAGCTTGAGCTTACCATATCGTTTCAGCCAAGCGCATAACTTTCTGTACGGTTGCTCATTTCACCCCGTGATATTGGAGTGCGGTTTGGTAAGAGGCGATCGCATCATCAAAGCGATTTGGTCGAGCTAACGCATTACCTAGATGCCAATTGCTAGTATCATCATCTGGCTTAATTGTCAATGTCTGATGGTAAAATTGGATGTCGTCGGGGTTGGATGCGATGCGAGAGCGATAGTAGCTCATCACTCGTTCTATTCCCTGAGTGTGTTGGAGATAAAACTTGAGTGGTGTTAATTAGACATCTCCGAAAACTCTCAAAGCTTCTCTATGACTAGCTTTCATTCTTTAATCGGAACTTACCCCACACACTCGCTCGCCAGAGGTTTTAAACCCCGATCTCGCGGTGTTTCGGGGTGAGAGCCCTCACGTGATACATGACTACAAAGTCAGAGCAACTTCCAGTAAATCGAAGGCTTTGTGCTGTAAAGGATTCGGTATCGTCAGCTTATCAAAGCTAACTGAAACACGCCCCAATTTAGGCTGCACTCGATTTTTAGTAATCGTCGCCAAATTGGTGAGTAACGTCCGAAAACTTTGCACCGGAAAATTTTCCGAAGTACGTTGAGTTGAAGCCTTCCGTTTGGCCGGAGTCTGGGATTTATTCGGGAGAACCACCTCCGTAGGTTCAAAAGGCTCTAACCAATCTTCCTCCTCAAATAGCAACGGCGCTAATCTCTGGCGCATCTGCCATTCCACATCATAAGCTAGCAAGCACAAAAACACGTGCGATCGCACTCGGTGAGCTTGCGCGATGATAAATCGGACTTTTTCTAGGCTCAAACTTAAGATTTTAGCATCATTGACATTACCTTCAACAAGTTCGACAGCAATCGGGTCTCCCGCAGCGTTACAAAGTAATCCAAAAATGATGGGTAATTTCCCTTTCTTTTTGTCCCGCGAATAGCCATATTGAGCCAGGGTACAGGTGGTTCCTTCCTCATATGTGGAAGTGAAATCGTAAATAATTAGGCCCCCTTCACATAGGTGTTTGGCTGCTATGCTTTGTTCGATTTCTGCTTGTCTTTGTGACAACCAATCCATTGCTTCATAAAGCTCCGATTCATCAGCATCTTGAACTTTTAAGATTTCACTAAGTGTGCTGTTAGAGGTATCTGGCGATAGTCCGCGTGCTCTGGCCAATTTTGAGGTAGGGTCGATAATGCGTGCCATCCCGTATCGCGGTGACTCGCATCCCGTTGGCGGCTGGCTCGATCGCTAATTAATGATTCGAGCCCGATATTTTTGAGCGTGCCTAACACCGCAGCCAGATGGCCGTGGGGTAAGGAACGTTGAATTTCAAAGGCGGATTTTAAACGATCGAGCGCACTGCCACCTTTGAGTAAAATTCGCAGTCCTTCAATGGCATCATCCGGCAATTTTTAGAGGTTAGCTAGAGTGCGCCAGCGCACTTTTCCCTGCTCTCGATCAGACTGTCGTAAGAGGACCAAAGGGTGGGGAATTGCGGTTGGGGACTCTTTCGATGTGCATGAGTACAATTCTCTGATGCTCTGACTCTAAGGAGCGCGAATTAAATAACTTACAATTTTAATTGTTATTGTGGGATGGGCGTCCCGCCCGTCCAAAAAGGACGGGCGGGACGCCCATCCCACTTTCAAGAGTGGAAGTTATTTAATTCTCATTCCTAAAAAGCCTTAAGACCATCTTAAGTTAGATGGCTACACCCGTGAGCAGAGCGAAGTGGCCAAACCTATAGCTCGTATGCGCGAGCTCTCTTCGGGACTACCCCGCAGGGGCTAAATTCCGTTTACGCAAGCGTGGTCGTGCATCGGAAAGTAACTGGAGGAGGGCGAAGTGATTGGGGCGCTCAATTAGTAGCCCAAATGTTTAGCTTTTTAGAAACAGTCCGGCCCCAAGGTGGGGAAGCGAGCGCACAATTGTACGAGTTACTGTCTGTCTTCGGGTCGTAGTCCTCCCGGCTTACAATACAACTGAACTTTTCGTTGAAATAAATTGAATCAACCAGTGTTCCACAAACTTCCTTCTTGCTTGTGGCAAGTTTTTCTGGAATACCATCTACAACTCGAGTGCGTAGCTATCGCTGATATCCTTGGCGATACCGCAACGCAGTTGCGGTGAGCAGTTACGCATTTTTCTCATAATCCCCAACGGTCAGATTGGGGCACAACTGCGAGATAATATTCCCGGTATTGCCAGTCAAGGAATGCTTTCTACTTTTGGTAGTGGCGTGGACATTGGAGAAAGTCCACAGCAGGCAGCCATGCGACAAATGGAGGAAGAAACTTGCCTCACAACCAATTTTTACCAAAGGGACTTTATCACAACTTTTACTCACCAAAAGACCCAAAAAGAGAGAAAAATTTTACAAGACAACCACCTTTTTTTGGCGAGAGTTAGCGATTGTGATAAAATAGAAATCAAAGAAGGTGTGGGTTTGGTAGTTTTGAGAAAAGATGTAGACTTTGAAAAAGTCAACGCCGGGGAAGGTACTCAAATGGCGTGGAAATTGTTGCAGGAATATTTAAAATAAAAACTCCCACACTACGTTTTCCCCGCGAGGGGACTGAAACTTTAATAGAGAACTTCTTTACGATGCTGTCAAATACGAATTTCGATTACGAATTATTACTACAACGGGCGATCGCCATCGCAGCCAAAGCTCATGAGGGGCAGATTGATAAGGCAGGCAAACCCTATCTCGATCATCCGCTATTTGTGATGGAAAATGTAAATTCTCTAGACCAGAAAATCGTAGCGGTTCTACACGATGCCGTCGAAGATTCTGAACTTACACTTGAGCAACTTAGAAGCGAAGGTTTTCCTGAAGTTATCGTCTCGGCGATTGAGGCGATTACCAAAATAGAAGGAGAAGCTTATGCAGCTTATTTAGAACGTGTGATTGCCAACCCGATCGCACTGCCAGTCAAAATCGCTGATGTTACTCATAACCTCGATCTGCGTCGCATCGCCCATCCGACAGAGGCAGATTTTCAACGCATTGCAAAATACAAAAAAGTTCTCAGTCAGTTGCGTGCCGCCCTAAAGTAATTATTAACCGCAGATATCCGCCTTCGTGGCACAGGCATCTTGCCTGTGCGATATCTAGGCATCTTGCCTGTGCGATATCTAGGCATCTTACCTGTGCGATATCTGCGGTTAAAAAAATCCAGAAATCCTAAGCCATCACCATCCCCCCATCCACATTAAAAACCTGCCCGGTTATATAAGCAGCCGCCGCATCTGCCGCCAAAAACTTCACCATCCCCGCAACTTCCTCAACTTCCCCGTATCTCCCCAGCGGAATATATTTCAAAATCTCATCAGACTTGACATCCTTAGTCATATCTGTAGTGATAAAACCCGGTGCAACTGCATTCACAGTAATCCCGCGACTGGCCAACTCCTTCGCCACAGTTTTAGTAAACCCAATTACCCCAGCCTTCGCCGCACTGTAATTAGCTTGTCCGGGATTGCCCATTTGCCCAGCAACCGAAGCAATATTAATAATTCGGCCGCTTCGCTGTTTCAGCATGATTTTACTGGCAGCTTTCGCACACAAAAACACGCCGGTTAGATTCAAATCAATCACCGCTTGCCAATCTTCCAACTTCATCCGCAGCAGCAAAGTATCGCGAGTAATGCCGGCATTGTTCACCAAAATGTCAATCCGTCCCCATTTTTCCATGACATTACTGGTGAGTAAATCTACTTGGTCAGTTTTCGAGACATCTGCTGCAAGCGCCACAGCTTCTCCTCCTGCTGTG
Organism: Microcoleus sp. D3_18a_C4; assembly: GCF_036702415.1. NCBI lineage: Bacteria > Bacillati > Cyanobacteriota > Cyanophyceae > Oscillatoriales > Microcoleaceae > Microcoleus > Microcoleus sp. D3_18a_C4. Next base: position 63,023 of record NZ_JAUBTI010000021.1, read on the forward strand.
ACTATTTCTGCTACCACCTCATCAGCAGCAGCACTCGAACTCGCATAGTTGACGGCGACTTTAGCGCCTTCTGCTGCTAGGGCTAAAGCAACGGCGCGGCCGATTCCCCGCGACGCACCGGTCACGACAGCAACTTGACCCCGCAATCTCTGAAAAGTCTCTGGTAATAATTCCATAATTGTATCCTCGCAATCTACCAGAGAATTTTGCACTAAAATCGAGCCAGAACCAAAAAAATTATTTTGTCTTATGGCAGTTCAAAAACAGTTCAGCAGTTTTGAGGAGTTACTATCGGGCTCTGACTTGCCCGTGTTGGTGGATTTTTACGCTACTTGGTGCGGGCCTTGTCAGATGATGGCACCGATTTTGGAACAAGTCAGCGGTCAGATGAAAGACAAGCTGATGGTTGTCAAAATTGACACGGATAAGTACGAAGACTTGGCGTCGCAGCATCACATTTATGCTTTGCCGACTTTGGTGTTGTTCAAAAATGGCGCTGAGGTCGATCGCATTGAGGGAGTGGTGCAAGCGGCGCAGTTGATCGATCGAGTGCAACCTTTCTTGTAACCGGAGCCCATTATCTCACACGTAGGGTGCGTCAGCCAATAGACATTTCCCAAAAAGATATTCAAGAACAGGCAGGATGCCTGTTCCACAACAATTATGGGAGATGTCTAATATCTGATTCATTATGAATAAGATAATCCTAGTTGACGCACCCTACTGATGAAGACTCCCAGCCACGCTATTATCAATCTCGCAATTCTTGGCAAACCGCAACTGCCGCAAGCTAATCTAATTATTGCGATCGGCGGAATTGTGCCGGATATTCCGATATTTTTATTTTACTTTTGGGCGAAATACATTGCTCGCTTGCCCGAAGCTACAATTTGGTCAAAAGCATATTATGAGCCTTTTGTCCAGAATGTTGTTGCTCTGTTTCATTCCATTCCCCTTGCGGTTATTGGTTGGCTAATTGCTTATTACTTCGGCTGGCAAAGCGTGCAAATTCTATTTATTAGCATGCTCCTGCACTCTCTGGGAGATTTGCCTGTCCACAATGACGACGCTCACCGCCACTTTTTTCCGTTCAGCAATTACCGTTTTATCAGTCCGTTTTCTTATTGGGATAGGAAGCACTACGGGTCAATTGTTTCTCTGGTTGAAATGTTGTTAGTGCTGCTGTCAACTTACCGGGTTTTTGGTTGGGTTAATTCTTATGTTGGTAAAGGATTGTTGATTTTGGTGAATGCTTTTTACTTAATTGGAGCTGTCTCTTTTTACGTCCGTTCTTTAGTTTCTCGTTCTTAATTATGCTGCTGCAATTGCTCTCTGACCGGATTATCGAGATTGTTTTTGCCCAACTGAGGGCGATCGTCCTTAAGGCATTATCATCGAAGCTGAGCCACCCTGCGACTACTTCTTCAACTTTAAAATTCACCCTCCCTAATCTCACCACGCCAGTGTGAAATAGCACTGGTTGGGCCCTGGATAAATTCTCCATCGCTCCAAGTAGTCTCGTAAAAGAATACATCTCCTTGGAGACCACCAGAAAGACAATTTTTAGCTCCCAGGAAGTTGCTTCCTATGAATTGAGAATAACTCATGTCAACTCCTGCTAAATTAGCATCTCTCAAATCGCAATAAAAAAAATAGACACCCAACCAATCTTCATCCCGACTAAATCCAGCATTTCTGAAATCAGAAAATATAGCCCTTCCCAAGCCAACATTTTCCAAACAAGCACAACTAAAGTTGACATAGCTTAAGCGAGAACGACTCAGGTCAATATCACGCAAGTCAGCACCGCTCAAATCTACACGATGCAATATTTTATCCTGAAAATTTCGCTCGCCCTCGCCATAGCGCCGGAGCAATTCTTCAGCAGACAACGTTCTGTTTAAGTCGTTTTGAATCCCGCCGTCAGGCATAGTCACTTGATGAAAAATAGTCTGCTCTGTTGTTTTAATATCCGTCAGGTTAGCATCAGTTAAGTTAGTCTCAATCAGCACCGCACCCGTCAAATCGGCACCCGTCAAATCGGCACCAGTCAAATCGGCACCAGTCAAGTCAACATTAACCAATGTAGTATTCCTAAGATTGGTATTACTCAAGTTTGCCTTAATCAGTAGGGCTGAATCCAGCCATGCTTTTTCTAAATTCGTATGGCTCAAGTTAGAATTAATTAAATAAGTATCGCCCAAACTAGCGCCTTCCAAATTAGCACCGCTCAAATTAACATCAATCAGCCAAAAGCCGTACAGGTAGGCGTTGCTCAGCTCAAGACCTCTGAAATCGCGATCGCCAGCCATATACCGCCCATATAGCAATTGTGGGTCCATAATTCTTGGGTTGTGATGCTAAATTCTGATTTGTTATATTTTAACGCAGTTCTGTACAGCATCTAAGAACTGCCGAACAATGGCGAAGACCAAATACCTGGAAGATTTCTCTTAATCAGCTTGAAAATCTGCTGAGTGCTCTATTCTCAATCTTCAGGACTTTCGCGCGGGTGGGGGCGGGTTTTTTAGTCTTTTTGTATCCTTTAAAGCTATTGGTGAACCCGCCCCTACAGGTTTTTGAGAATGTGCAACATATGAGTATTAATCAATTTAGCATTTCTGAGATTAGCATGGCTCAAATTAGCATTAATCTCAGATTGTTAACTGCGCCGAATATTAAAACAGCACCAATCTTGGCGCTTCCACAGAGTAGCGACAATCCAGCCGTGCTGTTCGAGAGTATCAGCAATTGGCTTAGCTTGTTCGAGCAAAATGCCGCTGAGCACGCCCCAAGTAGTGGGTTTGCTAATTGCAGTGAACTGCGGGATTAAATCAATGATTACTTCTGCTAAAATGTTGCAGATCAAACCGTCGATCGGCTCATCTACCATTTCTTTCAAACGATCGATACTGCCGAGTTCTGCAACCAACTGCTGAGAATTAACGCGGTTGAGTAGTCTGTTGCTAATGGTCGATCGCACTGCCAAAGGATCTGTATCCAAAGCATAAACTTTTGTAGCGCCCAACAACACGGCGCCGATCGACAAAATACCCGATCCGCAGCCGATATCGGCAACTACGTACTCTTTGTCATCAAAACCGAGCCGCATTTCCAGCGACTCCAGACAAAGTTGAGTAGTGGCGTGAGCACCTGTACCGAAGGCCACACCCGGATCTAAACGCAAAATGACGCGATCGGTATCAGTTGGTATCGGCAGCCAGGCCGGATTAATTAAAAAGCGATCGCCCACTTCTTGAGGCTGCCAGTGCTCCTTCCAAGTGCTGCCCCAGTCTTCGTCTTCAATCAAATCCCACTGCATCGCAGGTAGGGGCAAACCTGCACACAGAGCATCTTGGCGCAGCCACAGAGACAGAGCGGCCAAATCCAGCAATCCTGCCTGTTCTTCGGGCAAATAAGCCGACATCAGGCAGGAATTGCTTTTGATCTCAGTAGCAGTTCCCCGACAGTTAAATCGTTCCAGACGCCAAAAGATGATATCTTCCAGCGCCGGATCGCAAAGAATTCTAATTTCCCACCAGCTATGTGCCATACAATTTTAGATTTTAGATTTTAGATTTTAGATTGGCCCAGGGGAACTGGAGACTGGGAAGTGGGGAGTGAGGAAGGAGGATTGGCTAATAGAAAAATTCCCGCTTTCAGGCCAATGACCAATAACCAATTACCCATTACCAATTATCAGCCCTTGCATCCAAAATCTAAACTCCAAAATCCGTCAAAGATTTACCGTGTAAGCATCCCGAATTCCCGGAACTTTTAGGATCTCCGCCAGTATCCCCTCTGGTAGAGGGTCATCAAGGCTCAAAACCATCACCGCATCGCCTCGCACGATTTTACGGCCTACCTGCATACTGGCAATATTGACATTAAAACTGCCCAATTGGGAACCAATTTTGCCAATAATCCCCGGCATATCGCGGTGCAGGGTAAACAGCATATGGTGAGTGGGGGAAACGTTGACCGGGAAATCGTCAACGCTGGTAATCCGAATTTCGCTTTCGCCGAGCACAGCACCTGTCACGGTGTGTTCGCCGAGGGTTCCCTTAGCCGAGAGGTGCAGGGAGCCGGTGTAGTCGCGAATTGAGGCGTCTCTGGTTTCGACGACGCGAATTCCGCGTTCTTTGGCTTCAATGCTGGCGTTGACGTAGTTAACGCGCTCTCGCAGGGCTTGGGAGAGCAGGCCTTTGAGGGCGGCGACGACTACGGGCTGGCTTTGGTTGCTGGCCAATTCGCCTTGCAGTTGAACGTTGAGGTAATCGACTCGGCCTCCGGCTAGCTGGCTGACGAGGTTGCCTAGGGTTTCGGCGAGTTGCAGGTAGGGTTTGAGTTTTTCGATCGAGTCTGGGTAAATTCCTGGTATGTTAACAGCCGATCGCGCGGGCAGCCCCAACAGTACATCGCGGATTTGTTCAGCCACGTCGATCGCCACATTCACCTGAGCTTCCGCTGTGGAGGCTCCCAAGTGGGGCGTCAGCACGATGTTCTGGCCGACACTCCGCAGGGGGGAATCAGCTTCCAGCGGTTCGTGTTCGTAAACGTCCAAAGCTGCGCCGGCGATCTGACCTGATTTGATGGCTTCTGCGAGGGCTGCTTCGTCGATGATGCCGCCTCTGGCGCAGTTTATGATGCGGGCCGTGGGCTTCATTTTCGAGAGCACTTCAGCGTTAATTAAGTGCAGGGTTTCCGGCGTTTTGGGGATGTGCAGGGTGATGTAGTCGGATTCGCGCATCAGCAGTTCGAGTTCTACCAAGCGGCAGCCCAACTGATCGGCTCTTTCGGTCGAAATGAAGGGATCGTAGGCCAGCAGTTTCATGCCCATTGCTTTGGCTGCGGCGGCGAGGTGGGAGCCGATTTTGCCCAAACCGACGATGCCGAGGGTTTTTTTGTAAACTTCTACGCCGAGAAAGCGGTTGCGTTCCCATTTACCCGCTTTGACGGATTCGTTAGCTTCCGGGATGTGGCGGGACATCGAGAGCATCATGGCGAGGGCGTGTTCGGCGGCGGCGATCGTGTTGCCTTCGGGGGAATTGACGACTACAATTCCTTTGCGGGTAGCGGCGGGTACATCGACATTATCTACGCCGACGCCGGCTCTGCCGATGATTTTGAGTGAATTCCCGGCTTCTATGATTTCTTTGGTAACTTGGGTGCCAGAACGGATCATTAAAGCGTCGTAATCTGGAATAATTTTTACCAGTTGTTCGGCTGAGAGTCCTGTGTTTACGTCAACTTGCGCGACTTGGGAGAGGATGTCAATTCCGGCTTGGTCGATCGGATCGGATACTAGAACTTTAGGCATAGCAAGCAATTGAGTGCAATAGTAAAAATAGACCGAGCGTTGGCGAGCTCAAAGTTGAGACTTACACTTAGAGCAGTATCTAACAGCTCAGCTCAAGCTTGCCTTTGTGCAGTTTGAATTGTATCTGTATTCGGTCAAGGTCGGCCGTTTTTTGCGTGAAATATTTTAGCTTTGCGGGCGATCGGACTCTCTGACCGTCTGAAAATCCCGCAAGTGCTTAGCTAGTATGTCTTTTCGGTCTATAATAGACTTTGGCTATTTCAGCCTAACTATCAGGAATTATTCTCAATGAATTATCTTATCGCCGTACTGCCCGATCGAATGCAAGCCGAAGCTGCCTACTGTGCTCTGGAAAAAGAAGGCTTGCCTATGAAGCAAGTGAGTATTTTGGGCCGCGGCTACAAAACTGCTGATGAATTTGGCTTGATCGACCCGAACCAGCAAGCGAAGAAACAAGCTAAACTCATGGCTATTTGGCTGATTCCCTTTGGCTTTATTGCTGGGGTTACTTTCAGCTTGATTACTCAGTTGAAGACGTTTGCCTGGGCGGGGGAAATTGGCGATCACGCGATCGGTGGTGTACTCGGTGCGATCGCCGCTGCGATGGGCAGTGTTTTTGTTGGAGGCGCGGGCGGTATGGCTTTTGGTAGCGGCGATGCTTTGCCCTACCGCAACCGTTTGAATGCCGGTAAATTTTTGATTGCGGTTAAGGGTACTGATGATTTAACTGGGAAAGCTGCGAAGATTTTGCAGCAGTTTAAACCGGAAAATATCCAAGGTTATACAGAGACTTAGTTATTGGTTGACGGTCAACTGTTGACGGTTAACTGTTGACGGTCAACTGTTGACGGTTAACTGTTGACATTTTACTCGTGTAATATTTGGAGGCAGTTATGGAATCACAAACTATCCCCCTAGATTCTCCCCTAGAATTAACGCTCGAATTAACAGACGAGCAGTTTTTTCAGTTGTGTATTGACAACCGGGATTTAAGATTTGAACGGACTGCTAGTGGAGGATTGATTAGACCTCTTGCAAAAATAGCTGGGACGGGCAAGATGCCCATCCCACAAAAAGTTTTTTCTCTTGTGGGATGGGCATCTTGCCCGTCCGAAAATTTGCTTAAAAGGACTTTTGCAAAAAGTCTATTATTAGAGACTGTTGGCGAATCAATAAAGGGCTTCACCCCTCACCCCTAAAAAAGTGGTTCTAGACTAAATGTCTAATTGACCATATAGCCATTAACTACCAATAGTGAACGGAAATACTGCCTCCTAGAGGTGATGGGTAACACCACCAGCGAATTCGCCCACAGTCTCTTTCAACCGCCGTCTTATCTTTTCCCGCTAATTGATGGTATAACCTATGAAAATCCTCCACGGGACTTGGATTCCTCAAACAGAAGAGAGTTTTGTTCAAGGTGGAACTTTTTGTCTTTGGGTTGAAACCACTCAAAAGAAAAAACAGCCTGCTAAGGTTCATCCCCGACAATTGGAGACGGCACAGTTAAGAGAGTTTCTAACGAAAGAAGCCGGGATTCAACTGTCAGCAGTCAGCAATACAAGTGCGATGGGGCGAGAATACGCGATCGTCCCTCGGTATTTTTTACTGCCCACTGCAGACAACCAGCCGTTACCTTCTTTAGAGTTAGCGCGATATTTAGAGACAGAGTTACCCGAAACATTTGAGTTGGAGTATTGGCAAGTTGATTGTGTGTGCATCGCCACCCACACTTTGACTAAAGTATTGAACGATCTGCATTTTTTTGCCCTCTACGATTTAGCAGAAGTTCAGTTTGGTTCAGACTTACTATTTTGGTATCACTACACCCAAAATTTTAAGCAAATTGTTCTGAAAGATCATTATATTCCGGCGTTGCGCTATCGAGAAACTGCTCCGATCGCGATCGCACCCATCGAAACATCCGAACCCGCTGAGAAAGCCACGCGCGGGCGTAAGAAAGCGGGCGTGACAAAAACCAAAACAACTGCAAAAACTCCAAAAATACCTGCCCAAATTGCACCCAGCTTTGAGATTTATCCGGGATGGGAAATTGTTTCAACACAGTACGAAACTGATTTACAACGCTATGTTGAATGGATGCCTTTAGTTTGTGTGTCCGGTTTTCGGAAGATCCAGCTACAAGATACACCAAAGTTCTACGATCGCGAACGGTTGCTGCGGCATTTTTCCGAGTGTGCGATCGCGGAAATTGTCACTCAAACCCCCATCCCAGCATCGTTTGAAAATAAGATTGCGGATTCTTTACTCCAAATCTGCCTCAACCAAACACGAAAAATCGCGCGAGTAAGCCTTGAACAATACCGGCAATGGCAAACCTGGCGCGATCGCATTACGCGCAATCAATCTGCTGACTCATTTTCCCTCTGCTTTCAACTACAATCCCCCGAAAACCCCGAACAGCCTTGGGTTTTAGAGTTTCAGGTGGCTGCGAAAAAAGACCCATCTCTGCGGATGCCGTTGCAGGATTATTGGCGATCGCGATCGACTCAACAAAAACAGTTGCAAACACAATTCGGAGACAACTTTGAGCAACATTTGCTGACAAATCTCGGCTACGCTGCCCGTATTTATCCCCAACTTTGGCAAGGGCTAGAAACCGACAAACCTGCTAACATTTCCCTCACCTTAGATGATGCTTTCACCTTCCTCAGCGAGTCCGCTTGGGTATTAGAAGATGCCGGATACAAAGTGATTGTCCCCGCTTGGTGGACACCGAAGGGACGACAACGGGCGAAGATTCGCTTGCAAGTCAAAGGGAAGGGCAGCAAAAGCCCTGCAATCAAGGGCAAAGGATTGTTTTCGGCCGATTCCTTGGTGGAATATCAATATGAATTGGCGATCGGGGGTGAACGGGTTAGCGAACAAGAATGGCAGGCGTTAGTAAATAGCAAAACACCGCTGGTACAGTTCCGAGGACAATGGATGGAACTGGACAAAGACAAGATGCAGGAGATGCTAAATTTTTGGCAAAAACATCGCGAAGAAAACCCAGAGTTAAGCCTGATTGACTTTATGAAGTTGACGGCAGAAGGAGAAGCGAGCGAACAGTTGGAAGTCGAGCGCGATCGGGTTCTATCGGATATGTTGGAGAAGCTGAACGATAAGAGTCGGTTAGAGTTAATTGCAGATCCAGCAAAGTTTCAAGGCAAGCTACGGGATTACCAAAAGCGCGGCGTTTCTTGGTTGAGTTATTTGGAAAGTTTGGGATTAAATGGCTGTCTTGCCGATGATATGGGTTTGGGTAAATCGGCGCAGGTAATTGCTCGATTATTGCAAGAGCGGGAAGTTTTATCTACTACAAAAGAGACAGAAAAAGCGATCGCACCTTCGGTTCTACCCACGCTGCTAATTGCGCCCACATCCGTAGTTGGTAACTGGCAAAAGGAAATGGAAAAGTTTGCTCCAGAATTGCGATCGCTGATTCACCACGGCCCTCAACGTTTGCAAGATGCCAAAGCATTCAAAGCCGCCGTCCAAGGTTGCGATATGTTGATTACTTCCTTTACCTTGGTGCGAAAAGATGAGAAGCTGTTGAGCAGCGTAGCGTGGCATCGCGTGGTAATTGATGAAGCCCAGAATATTAAAAATCCCAAAGCGGCGCAAACCAAGGCGATTTTAAAGTTACCCGCTACCCATCGACTAGCATTGACTGGAACACCCGTGGAAAATCGATTGTTGGATTTATGGTCAATTTTTAATTTCCTCAATCCCGGATATTTGGGAAAAGAGGCACAGTTTCGGAAAATGTTTGAATTACCAATTCAAAAACATGGGAGTCGCACACAATCAGCCGCGCTCAAAAAATTAGTAGAACCTTTTATCCTGCGCCGTCTGAAAACCGATAAGTCGATTATTCAGGATCTCCCCGACAAAGTTGAGCAAAAGCTCTACTGCAATCTCACCCGCGAGCAAGCTTCGCTTTATGAAGCGATTGTGAAAGAGGTAGAACAAGAAATTGACGCGACGGAAGGGATGAAGCGCAAGGGGATGATTTTGGCGACACTGCTGAAGCTGAAGCAAATTTGTAACCATCCGCGCCAGTTTTTGCAAGATGAAAGTGACTTTACACCAGAGCGATCGCACAAACTGGAACGGCTGATCGAGATGATTGAGGAAGTCAAAGCAGAAGGCGAAAGTTTATTGGTATTTACGCAGTTTACAGAACTGGGAAGCGCGTTGGAAAAATATATTAAACAAACGCTACATTACAACACTTACTACATCCACGGGGGAACCAGTCGTGAAAAACGGGAACGGATGATTTCAGAGTTTCAAGATCCAGAGTCTGAACCTTCGGTATTTATTCTGTCACTGAAGGCCGGCGGCGTGGGAATTACGCTGACAAAAGCCAATCACGTGTTCCATTTCGATCGCTGGTGGAATCCGGCGGTGGAAGATCAGGCGACGGATCGGGCGTTTCGGATTGGACAGGAAAAAAATGTGTTTGTGCATAAGTTTGTGGCAATTGGTACTTTGGAAGAAAAGATTGACCAAATGATTGAAGACAAAAAGAAATTGGCAGGGTCAATTATTGGTGCTGATGAATCGTGGCTGACTGAGTTGGATAATGAGGCATTTAAAAAGTTAATTAGGCTCAATAAAAATGCAGTTTTAGATTAGGAGAAACTCAAAAATATGTCACAATTTACTAGGACTTGGTGGGGCAATAAATTTATCGATGCGTTAGAAAGATTTACAGATTCTGGGCGACTGGGACGGGGACGTTCCTATGCAAGGAATGACAAGGTAAAAAGCTTTAAGATTAATGATGGGTTAGTGATGGCAGAAGTAAGGGGGTCGGTAAATCCTTATTTTGGGGTTTATAAGGAGCCTCTGTACAAAACTAAAATTGAGTTTGAGCCGATTAGTCAGGAAAAGTGGAAAGTGGCGATCGCCCAAATGGCATCGAAAGCCAGCTTCATTTCCCGGTTGCTACTCAACGAAATGCCCGACAACATTGAAAATGCTTTTGCACCCCTCGGATTGCACCTTTTACCCAGCCGCCGCGAGGACTTTAAGACTACTTGCTCTTGCCCAGACTATAGCAATCCCTGCAAACATATTGCCGGAGTTTATTATTTGGTGGCGGCCGAATTGGACAAAGATCCATTTTTACTGTTTGAATTACGGGGGCTTTCTAAGGAAGTGCTGCACCGCGAATTAGCAAAAACGCCTTTGGGCTTGGCACTTTCTGCCGAGTTGACGGCGGATGCAGCGGCCCCTGTGGCGGTGGATTCCTATTACACGCAGGCGATCGCCAGTGAGGCGCAAACGGTTAGCCTGAAAGAGTTTTGGCATGGTGCGAAGCGATTACCGCAGACGATTGAGGTGGCAGCGCAAAGTGGGGTAAGTGCGATCGTGGTGAAGAAACAGGGAGATTTTCCACAGTTTTGGCACAAGGATGGTTCGTTTATTGAGGCGATGGAAGAACTGTATTTGCGGGTGAAGAAGAATAAGTAGTTGGGTGGACAATTTTGCTGCCATACTCGATCGAACTCTTGCAAAAACTTTAACTCGAAGACTTCATAGATTTGGTACAATAATCGTGCTCATCATATCAGCTTTACCAGCAACTAAAATCATACGATCGTTATTTGATGATTTTAGACTATAATTAAAGTAGTGTGACTGTTAAAAAGTAGACTTTTTAGTTACAGCAATTTTTGGCAATTTCAAATTAGAATCTAGCATTAACTGATGTTACAAAGAGAAGAACTGTTAAAAGGCATCGAAAACCGCGAATGTGTCGCGCGGGCGATCGACCAAGCGGAACAAGCAATTAAAACTTGGGAAGTTACTCTGACTGATTTTCTGTCGCCTCCAGAATTGGCGGACACTATGACGGTATTTAAACGCTTAACAGACGTGGAATTAGTGGCGTGGGGCGGCTACCCGCAAGCTGAAAGACAAAGAATTGCGATCGCGCGATCGGATATCCCGATGGACTCTGCTAGTGTTAACGTGGCTGCGGTAGAAATTGCTGGCAATTTCTTGTTCGATACAGCTTCTCACCGCGACTTTTTGGGGGCGATGTTGGGTACGGGAATTGTCCGCGAGAAAACTGGTGATGTGATTGTTTTGGGTGAACGCGGCGCGCAAGCCATTGTCATGCCGGAGATGGTAGAGTATTTGGAGATGAGTTTGCAGCAAGTGCGATCGGTTCCTGTGCAAACGCGGCGCATTGAGTTGAGCGAACTCAAAATTAGAGAACCCAAAAAGAAAGAAATGACCACGGTTGAAGCATCTATGAGATTGGATGCTGTCGCCTCGGCTGGATTCGCAATGTCTCGCAGCAAAATGGCCGATTTAATTGGCAGCGGTGACGTGCGAGTTAACTGGAAAGACGTTACTCAAGCTAGTTATAATGTCAAGTCGGGAGATTTAATTGCTGTTACGGGCAAGGGAAGATTGGAAATTGGGGAAGTTGCTGTTACTAAGAAGGAACGCTATCGAGTCCAGTTAACTCGATATTTGTAATTTATAGCCCAGAAACCGGGTTTTTTTCGAGAATATTGTTACACCGCGTAAAAACTGCGAAAAACCCGGTTTCTTTGGTTTCTGTGGTAGTCCTGGACGCTTGGTAAAATTGGGGAAGGTTGATTTGTTTGTGGGTGCGTTTGTTTGTCCGCAGGCTCGTTTGTTTGTCCGCGATTCCGCGATTCCGCCAGGGGTTGAAACCCCTGTCTCATAGCTAAAGTCGGTTGAAACCGACTGAAGAATCGTGACAAATACTCGATTATGGTGACAAATACTCGATGGTTTATTTAATGTGCTTTCCAGTCCTCTTTTAGAGGACTTTCGCTCTCTCGACGGGGGTTGAAACCCCCGGCGGACTTGTGGGGTAGCGTCGGGGATTTTGGTGGCCCGAATGTGCGATCGACCTTTTGGGAAAATTTGGGAACGTTCATCTATCCGTGGGTGCGATTATTTGTCCACGGGCTCGTTTGTTTGTCCGCGAGTCCGCCAGGGGTTGAAACCCCTGTCTCATAGCTAAAGTCGGTTGAAACCGACTGAAGAATGGTGACAAATAATCGATTATGGTGACAAATACTCGATTGTTTATTTAATTTGCTTTTGAGTCCTCTTTTAGAGGACTTTCGCTCTCTCGACGGGGGTTGAAACCCCCGGCGGACTTGTGGGGTAGCGTCGGGGATTTTGGTGGCCCGAATGTGCGATCGACTTTTGGGAAAATTTGGGTTAGGGGCGATCGAATGTTTGTCCTTGGGTGGGGGCGGGTTTATTTATATTGTCAACGATCGCGATTATTCCTCTTTCGCCCGAAACACCTTTTCTACCGACTTCACCAAAAGTTCTCGCGGCATCAATCGAGGCATATTTGCAATGATTTGATTGGGAATTCCCCCTGTCACAACATTAGACTCATTTTTGTCTAAAGCTTTCAAAGCATCTCGCACTACTTCCGCAGCGGGAACGAGTTTTTGCCCGCTGCTGGATGCCATTGATTGAGGGAATTCAGCTACTGCGAAAAAGTCCGATTCTGTCGGCCCTGGACAAAGGCACAAAATGCGAATTCCTAAATCTTTGTTTTCCGCCCAAAGTGCCTCGCTGAAACTCAAAACAAAGGCTTTAGTAGCTGCATACATCGACAAGTACGGCATCGGTTGAAAAGCTGCGATAGAGGCAACATTGATAATACTTCCTGATTTTCGCTGCCGCATTCCCTGCAAAAATAAGTGCGAGAGTTCAACTAATGCTACAATATTTAGTTGCACCATTGTTAGTTGTTTCGCAAGCGGGCGATCGGCAAAAGCACCGTAATCGCCAAAACCCGCATTGTTCACCAACAAATCAACCGTCCAACCTTTTTTAACAACCGCGTCAAATACAGCAGTTGTCGCTCCTGGTGCGGTCAAATCTTGAACGATAACTTCGACCAAAATATTGAATTCCTGTTGCAGTTGAGCAGCTAGCTGTTGCAATTTGTCTTCGGAACGAGCTACCAAAATTAGATTGTGCTGGCGTTTGGCTAATTCGGCGGCAAAGGCTGCACCAATTCCGCCAGAAGCACCGGTGATTAAAGCAGTGGGCATGAAATTAATTCGGATTATTTGACCTAGGCTTTATATATTTTAACAATTATCTGGACTTACGCATAAATACCAAAGAAACCGGGTTTTTTACTTTACTTAAAGGCTCGGATGCAGTATTTTAGTAAAAAAACCCGGTTTCTGCATCCCAGACTCAATTATTTTGACGGGGAACCTGTAAAATAATTAAAAGGGAATAGGTGAGTTTTATGGCGCGTCTTACCGATCGAGCTTTTGAAATTTTGCGGGCCGAAGTTGACAAGTGCGCGGCGGCTGATAGTCTAGCCGGTGATGTCTACCGACGGATGGTAATCAAGCGGTTGGAGAAGTTACGATCGCAAAACGGTACTTTCGCCTCAACAGAAGAAATCCGGGATACCTTCAAAGAGGAATTTCCCAACTTCAGCGAACAAGCTCTCAAAGCTGCCGTCAAAGCCAACCGCCCGCCCGGATTGTTCGGTAAAATCATCTTTGCTGGGAGTTTGCTGGGAAGCGCTGCAGGGATAATTTGGCTGCTAAATCTACCTTTTCCGATGATTCGCTGGCCCGTTGCGAAAACAATGCCGATATTGTTGCTGCCGAGTTTTATGAGTATGGATCACAATTACCGGCAGGCGATCGCCCTTGTGGAACAATCCGATCAACTGGTGAATAAAGCCACTGCTGTCGCTGATTTTGACTTGGGCGAAATTAAAGCAAAACAAGCGCAAAAACACCTCGACGCCTTGCCGGTGTGGTTCCTCGGCTACTATCCACAAACTTACTGCAATTTTTTTGGCTGCAGTTGGCGGTTTACAGTCGATGAATTTCAAGCCGCCCGCAAAAATGTCGGGCGGATGGAGGCTCAGGTTTTCCAGCAAAAAAATGCTTTTACTCAGTTAAATCAAGTCGAAAAAACTCTCAACGCGGCGAAACAGCAGTATCAGCAAGCCAAAACCGCTGCGGATAGACAAAAAGCGACCGTAAATTGGCAAAGTGCGATCGACCAACTCAATCAAATTCCCGCCGAAACCCTCGCGGGAGAAACGGCTAAGAAAACACTCAAAGCAGCAGAAAGAGACTTTCAAGCAATGGGCGGCGTCGCCACCGGTTCTGTGCAGGCTGACAACTTAATTGAAGCTGCCAAAGAATTTGCTCTCTCCGCCGCCGTCGCCGCCAAAAACCCGCCACATCCCGCCGCACAGTGGGAGCAAATAGCACAATTGTGGCAAGAAGCTATTAACAGACTGAAATTGATTTCTGTCGATAACCCTGGGTATCTCGACGCTCAAACCAAACTCGCTAAATATCAAAAAGATTTAGGAATTACCCAGATTAGACTGGAAGCAGAAAAAGATTCTGCAAAAGCTTTGCAAGCAGCTAAAAGCTTGTTTGCCAACTTGCAAAATAATGTGAATTCTCAAAATCCCGGTTACTCCCTCAGCCAGTTGCAACAAATTATCAATCAATTAGAATCCGTTAAACCCGGTACAACTGTTTATCCCGAATCCCAAAAATGGCTGCAATCTGCTCGCAAGAAACAGCAAGAATGGCAAAAGAATTAGTCAGTTGACTGTTGACTGTTGACTGTTAACTGTTAAGGATCGCGAATTAAATAACTTACAATTTTAATTGTTCTTGTGGGATGGGCGTCCCGCCCGTCCAGAAAGGGCGGGCGGGACGCCCAACCCTACTCCCCACTTTCAAGAGTGTAAATTATTTAATTCGCGATCCTAATGACTCATATCATGTCCGATCGATTAACCATAATATCTTGGTCGGGGCGGGTTTTTGAGATTGTCAATTATTCGCAGGTATTGTTGGTAAACCCGCCCCTACAAAAATCGCGATCGCTCGACCGGACATGATATCATGACTAATGACTAATGCCAACAACCAACTGCCAACTGCCAACTGCCAACTAACAAATTACCAATTCGGGTCAACATACAAATTAATTGTCACTTGCTTTTTCCCCGAAGGGATGCCGGAAATACAAGCACAAATCGTATCTCCGCCATCAATTTCTACTTCGCAAGCGTGACAAGAACCCATGAGACAGCCAGTAGGAATAGAAACCCCTGCACGTTTGGCTACATCTAGCAAAAGCTCTCCTGGTTCAGCTTCAACTGTCACATTATCTGGTAAAAAACAAACTTTTGGCATGGAATATGAACCTCAACTCTAACAAACAATAGTTAATAGTCAACTGTCAACTGTCAACTGTCAACAGTTAACTAATTAACCTAAAATATGCTTTATATCTAAATGCTTTTCCACAGTATCTGCTAGAGAGTCTAACAGAGTTTCTCGGTGTTCTCGGTAATTAGGAATACCTGTAGGCAAGGCGCGGAGTCCCCGCTGCTGCCGCAAGTGATTTAACCAAGCTCGCCGCCAAGCTCCGTTGTCAAAGATGCCGTGCAGGTATGTACCCCAAATTGATTGAGAAGTATTGACAATGCCTAAACTAGCATCGTCAAATAGCGGTTGAGTCAAATCTGACTCTAGGATTTGCGTTTTTCCTTGATGAATTTCGTAACCGGAAACTGGCAAACCCGGTTGAGGATAGTTAGATGTTACGATTCGTTGGCGGGCAATTTTGTTCGGTGCCATCGCAGTTTTCAAAGGCAGCAATCCTAATCCTGGAAATTCTCCCTTTTCTCCCTCAATGCCTTCTTTATCGGTGATACTTTGTCCCAGCATCTGAAAGCCGCCGCAAACTCCCATGACTGTACCGCCAGCTACTAAATAATTTTGAATAGCTTTTGCCATACCTGTTTGGCGCAGCACGTGCAAATCGGAAATTGTAGTTTTAGAGCCTGGTAAAATCACCGCGTCTGGATGGCCTAAATGGTCTTTTGGGCTGATATATTTGACGGTGACGGAAGTTTCCGACTCCAGGGGGTCAAAGTCGGTAAAATTGGAAATTCGGGGCAGGCGGATGACTGAAATATTTATGTCGGTTTGAGAATTGGGAGAACGCCGATCGAGCAAATCGAGAGAATCTTCTGAGGGAAACACTTCGTCGATCCAAGGAATCACCCCAACTACCGGGATTCCCGTCCTTTCTTCTAGCCAAGTCAGGCCCGGATCTAAGATCGATTTTTGCCCTCGGAACTTATTAATAATGAATCCTTTAATTAAAGCTCGTTCGTCGGGATCGAGCAATTCCAAAGTACCGATAAGGTGAGCAAAAGCACCGCCGCGATCGATATCAACTACTAGCAAAGTCCGAGCCTTTAAATATTTAGCTACCCGCATATTTGTTAAATCGCGGTGTTTGAGATTAATCTCAGCAGGGCTACCGGCTCCCTCACACACAATCATGTCAAATTCTTGCTTGAGAAATTCTAAAGATTCCCGAATAGCTTGCCAGCCGATATCGAAATACTGCTCGTAATATTGAGATGCTCGCACATTTGCGATCGCCCTGCCCTTGACAATCAATTGAGAAGTCATGTCTCCTTGTGGCTTGAGCAAAATCGGATTCATTTCTACCCAAGGTGCGACGCCCGCAGCCCAAGCTTGCACTGCTTGAGCGTAACCAATCTCTCCGCCGGCGGCTGTGACATAGGAATTCAGTGCCATATTCTGACCTTTAAACGGAGTTACCCGCCAGCCTCGCCGAGAAAAGATTCGACACAAAGCTGCTACGAGTAAAGATTTCCCTGCGTGAGATGTTGTTCCCACGACCATAATTGCTTTCATAATATTAAGGGAGAAGGAAGAGGGAAGAGGGAAGTTCGGCAACGGATTCGCAAGGGCGGATGTAACGGATGTAACGGATGTCAGTCCGATGTCCGTCGGAAGAAGGAAGAGGGAAGAAGGCAGAAGGCAGAAGGCAGAGGGCAGAAGGCAAAGGGAAGAGGGAAGAAGGCAGAAGAAAAAAGTAAGAAGTAAGAAGTAAGAAGTAAGAAGAAAAAAGTAAGAAGTAAGAAGTAAGAAGTAAGAAGTAAGAAGTAAGAAGTAAGAAGGCAGAAGGCAGAATCAAAAAAATTCTGGTTTCTACCTTTTGCTTTCTGCCTTAAGATGACGGGTGATATTCGCCGGATACATTCTCCGACTTGGATTCAGCGGCCGGTTTAGCAGTTTAGACTAGATCCGAAGGGGGGGGATTCGGGCGAATCAATTCCGGTTGTTCTCCCTCAGAAGATGGTGTTTTATCTGTGGAAGGGGGGGGATTCGGGCGAATCAATTCCGGTTGTTCTCCCTCAGAAGATGGTGTTTTATCTGTTGATTCGATCGAGATCACTGATACTGAAACCGTTTCCACCTGCACGCTCAACCCAGGTTCTCCCGGTATTTCTATCTCTACAGGCGCTGCCATTTCCACCACAGTCATTTCTATCGATGCTGCTGGGGCTTCTGCTTCCGGTACGCCTGCTGCTGCTGCTTCCGGTTCACCAACTGCAGCCAGCGGTGTCTGGGTTTCCAGAGATACAGCAGGGGCTGCTGCTTCCGGTTCACCAACCGCAGCCAGCGGTGTCTGAATTTCAGCGGACGATCGATCTTCGATCGTCCCGTCCACTATTTTGTCAGAACTCGCGGTTTCTGTGGCCATCAACGCGGCCATTGCTTCAACATTGGTGGGAAAAGGCACTCCAAGGCTTGTTTCGACAGCAGTGTTGCTGCTTTCGGCTGCCACTTCCGCAGCCGCCTGGGCTAATTCGGATTCGAGAATTTGGTCGATACCCGGTGCAGGAGTTGCCGTTATTTTAGATTCAGGTGCGATCGATTCTGGAGTCGCTGAAGGTTTTGGCGTCTGGGGAGTTGCATCAGACTTGTTTTTAGCCGCACCGAGTCCCAACATACCGCCGAGACTATTTTTGATATTGTCGAACAGACTTCCGAAACCGCCAGATTTTTTAGCTGGTTTTGGAGGAGTAGGAGGAGTTGGGGCCGCCGTTGGGGCCGCCGCCGCTGCCGCTGCAGCCTGCGACTCTTTAACGGCTGTCCTCCATTCTGTTTCCTCGTCAAAATCATCGACTTCTGGCTGCTGTTGAGGCTCTGGCTGAGCCTCTACTGGCTCCACACTTGGTGCAACGGCTATTTCTGAAATTTCTAGAGGTAGAGGTAGAGGAGTGAAGTTGCTGGCTAATTCTGCTGGAGGTTGTGAAGTCTCAGCAGCAGGAGTTTCGACTGAAAACACTGGTATTTCTGCAATTGCAGGTGGTTTCGAGTCGGGAATTTTCAAGTCAGGGGCGATCGAACTTTCGGCCGTTAGCTCGTCGATCGCACTTTCAGCAATACTTTCAGCTATGGGGGCAATCCCCGGCTGTTCCTCTAGCTTTACCTCGCCCTTATCCAGAGTGGGTGCTGGAACCACATCAGTTTTCGGTTTGGGCGATCGAACAAACTTAGGTTTTTTCGCCGCTGCGGGTTCTTTTTTCTTGGCAAACAAGCCAGCAAACGGCACGCCTCCTGCCCCTGGCAAATTCGCCGACTGAGGAATCGGCGTTTGCTCAGCAACGGGCGTCACCTGCCGGCGCAAAGTCAGAGTTTCCCAGGCAAACCAGCCCAACATCGCCACGCCCGCCATTTGACCAAGCAGGAGAGCACCAGTAATTCGTCCCGCACAAGCCCATAAAATTAACGCATAAAAAAGCCCTACCCCGCTCCAGGTAAAATCACTTTTGCGGTGTACTTCTGGAAAAAAGAAGGCCGCCATGTAAATACTGAAGCTGCCTAGACCGACCGCCAACGCCAGAATGTATGCAAGCATCTTGTCGGTACCTCCGCTGTGTCAAATAACTTCTACGCGCTAATTCTACCTTTGAGAGAGACTCAACGGCTTCTTTCTCTAGGACAATTCTTGATTTGTAGGGAAGTTTGGCAATGTGCCGTGTAAGGAATTTAACACGTTCAACGGATGTTGACGCAAGAAGTGCGAGTCAAGATTTCCCACTCTCCCCCACCTCCCTAATGCCATCACCCCCTATGCCCACACCCCCTATCCCCATCACCCCTTTCTCCGTGGTGATAGATGTCACTTAGACTATGCCCGTGCGATCGCACCAAGTGACTGAAGATGTTTATATGTTGTAGGTGTAAGAGGAATTATGCCCTTGGGCGTATGTATGGGAGAAAGTGCCATGTTAGAAAAAGTATTATTAGCGGCAGCCTTAACCTTATCGCTTCAAGTATTTCCCGGACTGAGCACTTCCGCAAAGTTACCCAAAAATTTGGTATTGCGATCGAGCGATAATCCGGCTCAACCTCTGAAACTCCCCATCGTTTCAGTACCTGCAGACCTCAAGCAGAATGTCCAATCGTAATGATACCTGCAAGATACGTGCAAGTGCGATCGAACTTAGTCCGAGTCTCTCTAATGTTTTTTTCGAGTTGTTCTCTTTTCTCTGTGACGGTTCACAACTCATCTGTTTGTAGTCAGGGCTTTAGTCCTCATTAATATCACCTAATAAGGACTAAAGCCCTTACTACAAACCCTAGGTCAATAATTAGTAGCAGATTGAACCTTAATTCCCATAACATACTACTAGACAAATCTCAACATCAGCTTGTCAAGTAAAGACTTTCAAACCTTAAAAAACTTGTGTAATCCTGAGTAAAGGATCAAAATAGATATATAATCCCCTGATGGCTCTCCAAGCTAATAAGCACATTGACTATTAAATCAAGGAAAGCGAAAATGGGACTTAGCGATATTCTATTGAATGAAAACCACAGAGAAAGTTTTGTTGATGACTGTGTAAAGCTGATAGACCAACAAGTTGCAGCAGCGCCGGGATTGGGTGGTATGGCTCTTAAAGCTGCCTACTCTACTGTCAAGGGGATACGGGCTGACTATTGCGCCCAAGTCGTCGATCAACTTCTGCCAGAAATCTCGATCGCACTCGATCCGATGTGGGCTGAAGCGGTAAACAATGGCAACCCAGTCGAATATCTAGCCCAAAGAAAAGGTGAAGTAGCAGACGAATTGCTCCAAATCAGCGACAAAAGAGTCGAGAAAAGCACAAGAGCGATGGTTAAAGGCGCCTATGCCAAACTCCGCCCCTCAGCCAAGAATTACGTGGAAAACGGAGTACCGGGTTTAGCCGAAATTATTAATAAACATAGTGCGGCCTGATAAGTGAGCAACGGCTAAAAAACAGAATACCCAGATACCCGGCTTCTTCAAGAAATCGGGTATCTAAAATCCGACTTATTCGTAAGTTTGTAGTTAGGAGGGAGAGTCCTAATTTTATGCTTATCCATTGCCAATTACCCATTGATTTGCAGCCAATATTTTCAACAGCGCCTGTCCGGTAATTCCCAACCCCAAAAACATCACAAACATCGCACTAATCGCAGGCAGAAATTTGACTGCTGTTATCTGTTTGGGCAGTTTATCAAAATTCCGTTTGGCATAAACTAAGATTAATCCGATCGCACTCAGCACTAAAGCCAATCCCAAACTAAAGGCTACCACTAGCGTCATTCCCAAACCAACATTGCCCAAAGCCGACGCGCTCAACAGCATCACCAAAGCGGAAGGACAAGGCAACAAACCGCCGGAAATCCCCAATGCTAATAAGCTTTTCCAAGTAATCGCAGAACCGTCAGCACCGGGCGGCAAATGCGAGTGAATCCGGCCGTCTCCGTGATGGTGGTAGTGGTGAGATATATCGGGTTTTACAGGTTTAAATTCTCTCTCCCAACTTCCTCTAGTCAAAAGATTTACTGGTTCTTCACATTCCGCAGTAAGGACTTTACTCCTTAAAAACCAGTTTTTATTAAAAATTTTACTTGGGATTTTTTTGAGAAATTCAGTCCTCACTACCAACCTAGTCTTGATTTTTGATAAGAGTAAGTTAAGGCCGATGAAGGCTACTAATAAACCAGAGATTAAACTCAGCCAAGGATCTAATTTTTCTGGGTCAATTAAGTTAGAAGCAAACAAAGTAATTCCGCCCACAGCAAACACGCCTGCAGTGTGAGTAATTGTAGTCGTCGCTGCTAGAAATAAAGCGTGTATCGGAGTAGCCCGCGAACCAACTAAATAAGCGCCGACTATGGTTTTGCCGTGTCCGGGCGACATCGCGTGCACGCATCCCCAAGCAAATGCTCCCGCTACTGCTAGCAGCAAACTCCAACCTGAATCCCAGATAGATTCCTTTCCTGCTAACAAAAAGTCGCGGTTTTGCGGCGTAAACACAAAGCTTTTTACAGCACCGGCTTGCACAATCGTAGCTTGACAGCTAGCTGTCGGAACTCCGGGCAAAAACAGATTGTAATTAATCAGAAAATTAGGTTTGGAGATGGAAATTGCATTAGGTAAACCGGGGCTTTTATCTTGAGAAGGTGCGGGCCATGTGTAGTCTAAAATTAAGGTGCTGTGGGTATTGGGCTGCTGTATTAAGCTGGGGGTTTTAGTTGCTATTTCTAGCGGGTTTACTGCTACGGAGCCTTGAATATTGCTACTGTTGGTGAGGCGGATTTGTTGGCTGAAAAACTTTTCTAGCTGTGTTTGGTGGTTGCGAACTTCAGCAGGTTGTAGCTGGCTGTCTCGATTGTCGTCGGCGAAGTTTGTTAAGCCGGTTGGGAAAGTTAATGTTATTTCGGTTTGCAAATCGTTGACTACTATTTCTGCTACGGATAAGTCTGACCAGTGCGAGTAAACTGGTCTGGTTGAGGTTGTTAGTAATAATGAAAGTGTTAGGAAGAAGAGGATGAAAAATTTGGGCTGTCGGTTTAGTTTGTATTGCATAAGTATATCCTTTTAAGAGTTTTCTCGTCGGGTGGGGGCGGGTTTATTTAAATTGTCTATATCCCATAAAATTATTGGTGAACCCGCCCCTACGGCTCAAAATTCATAACTTCCCAAACCCAATGCTTGGCGAGCTCGATCGTCAAAACTCGGGTCAATTTCCTTGGACTTTTGAAAATAAGCGCGAGATTCAGCATCCTTACCTAAAGTCCGGGCGATCGCACCAGCCCGGTAAAACATCCCCGCATCCCGAATCCCCGATCGCACTATTTCGGCCATCACTCGATCGGCCTTTTGCCATTCACCAGAGGCCGAAAGCGCCCAAGCTAAAGTATCCAGCGTGACAGCATCCCGGCGAATTTTCACCTCCTCCTGCATTAACGCCAGCGCTTCCGCGACATCCTGCGATCGACCTTTTTCCAGCAGCAAACTTGCCAAATCGCGCCGGTGGCCAAAACCGTCAGATCCAGAAACCTGTTCCTGTCGCAGCCCAGCTTCTGCTTTGTCCCGAAGTCGCCGGGATTCGATCGCATCTCCCTGCAAATCCTTCACCCTCGCCATACCGCGATCGACAATGCGATCGAACACAGTCGCAGCCCCGCCAGAATACGCAGAAACCTTGCTGTAATAGCCTTCCGCTTCCCGATAATTGCCTTGGCGCGTCTCCAAATCCGCCAAATAAATCAGCGCCAGCGGGTATCGCGGCACCAACCGCAGCGCCTCCAAAAACAGCGCTTTCGCCTGCACAAACTGCCCGCGACGCGCGTAAAATCGACCCAAGAGCGATCGGGCCCGCGCCGAACCAGCAACCTCTCCCGGTTCCTCCGCCGCCATTGCTTGGCGGTAATCCTGCAAAACCTCAGCATCTCGGCCCTGAGACTCTCTCACTAAAGCTCTCAAAGTGAGAGAACCCAAGTTAGGAATCCGGTTAACTAAGGCTTCTGCGGCTGCATTTGCCTCGCTCACTTTACCCATCGCTAAGTGAGATGTAACTTCCAGGGCGATCGCATCTTCATTGTCAGAACCCGCCTGTTTAGCAAAGCGCAAAGCAGTAGCAAAATCGTGTCTGGCCTCGGCAATTCGAGCTAAAACTAACAGCGCACCTTGGTTGTCAAAAGGCAAATCGGCGATCGACCTTTGAGCCGCCTGTTCTGCCAATAAAAACCAACCTCCCTCCCCAGTAGCGCGAGCCATTTTTAAATAAGATCCCGCCAGTGCCGCCCGGTTCAAACCGCTGCGGGAATCAACAGCCAACCGCTGCTGGTAAAAAGCAATCTCTTGCTGAATTGCTTCCTTTTGATTGGGATTATTTCTCAAACTTTCCGAAAAATGATAGCGGTAATTAGTATCGAGATTTTCGGGGCTTTTGTTAGAAAAATTTTCTGAAATTTCACGCCAGTTCGGCGTCAAATTAACGACACCAATTCCCACTACTGGCAGTCCGATTAGGAGCAGCCACCAGAAAATATCTGATTTTATTTTTTGTTCTTTATTAGCCGTCATTGCTGAAAATTAAACTTATTGAATTGAGATATTGTATTTTTCGGAGTGCAGTGCGAGCGTCCCCGCTCGCGAGTCCTGTCCCGCTCAGTGCGAGCGTCCCCGCTCGCGATAAACACTCGCTCGCGGGACGCTGGCACTATTAATTAGGCAAAGCCAAATAAGGAAAAGTCGGTTCTAAAGGTTTGTGTCCTTGAGCCGGATTTCCCGGAGTTCCGTTATATGAAACGTTATCCCCAACCGGAGAACCCACCAAAGCTCCCAGAGTGATATCAATAACGTCGTCCATCAGCATACGACCTCCGATCAAGCTTCCTTGAGCATTGGTAGCGCTAGCGTAGCCGCTGGTTTTTGTGGTATCGATCCGCATGACATCGGGTAAGAAAGCTCCGGCGATCGCATTTGGATCGACATTATCCCGACCGTCCAAAAGATCCACAGCATTCAAAGTAGCAACAGCTTCCTGACGCACCGGAGCAGCAGCAGCGCTCAAATCCGATCTCGGAGGAATATTATTGAATGCTTCCAGATAAGCGGGAGTAACTATCAAACCCTCATTAATTGCAGGTCTTGCCAAACGCTCGAATTGTTTAAAACCGCCCGCTCCATCCCGGATCGAAACTGTTGACCAAACATCAAAAGTATTGGCCCCTGTTCCTGCTTGCAAGAACGCTTTCGGAACGCGCACAGCAATTGTATTGACGTTGTAACCTTTAGTAAAGTCGATCGCTTGACTCGGTTCTTTAAAAGCAGTGCGCGGCCCTGTTCCCAAAGCTGCGGCGCGAACTCGGAAAAATTGTTCCACATCAAAGAAAAACGGGTCTTCGCGTAAACCCGCAAATACAGTCAAGTTAGAACCGCCCACAGGTACTGTATTCAAAACAGCATTAGAATTCAGCGGAGTTGTAGCAATTAGCCCGCCGTTAACAGTAGTCTTAGCAACAGTCTCCGAGCCACCGCGAACAACAGTTACAGCTACCGCTTGCATACCTCTATTGTTAGGCGGACTGAAGGCAAACCGCAAGATAATATCCGAACGTCCAGTAGGTGTAGAATTCACGTCACCTACCTGGGTGATGTGAAATTGGTAGAGGGCTGTAGTGCTGAAATAATATTGATAACGGGCGACAGACCTGGGATTTGAATTCATGGTAAATACTAAATCCCCGTCCGCAGCACCGGAGTTTTGGTCTTTTTCGCGATATACATATAGGTCAGTTAAATTGACCGCGCGACCTTTGATATCTACTTCGCCGTCGTCGTGGTCAGAAGCGACAATTATCCCTGGAGTTAATAGAGCAATTAGAGCTACTTCAATAGCTAGTATGGTTCGGCGAATTTTTTTTGTGAGCTTCACAGTTAGCACCTTTATTTCAATGAATTTTTTGCACAAATCAATGGTAAATAACCCGCCTTCGCGGGTTTTACTTTTGTAGCAACAGGTTGCAATCTGTCAACCTGTCGGGCTTTGGCGCTGTTGCTGAGCCTTCTCCTATTGGTGGTATACGAAGGTTTGGCAATTTTGGATCTGTGCTGCCAGACTAATTTCTGTAAAAAAGTGGGTAATTGAGGATTTACTCGTTCCCGCACTAGGCTTGGGAATGCCTGCTCCCAGACACGGCTTCCCTCCTTCGAGTGGAGCCAGAGCCTCGCTTATAGGGGTTCCCAGGCTGTTCTTGGGAGCGATCGAACAAAGCTTGGGAACGAGTGAATGGCGCTGTTTTGACCGAAAGCATCCAGGATACCCGCCACGTGATTCATTCCGAAAGCAGACTCAGGACCGGTGAAATAAAAAACCTGTATCCGATGAAACTTGCCGAACGTATTTATCCGTCGGGTCAATGCTTCAATTCTTTAATCGAAAATCGAAAATCGATTGACTCTTCACGCTCAGGGATTTTTTTGTTCTGCATAAAGCGGATTGCTAAGTCTCAAAAAAATCACTAATTAGGTGGTAAAATTCCAGATGACTTGGGATTTATAGAATTCAAAGCACGACAAAATTAGCCTTAAAAGGCATACTCCAGTTTGTACCCCAACTTCAAACTTACCAAAAACTTGGGTCTAAAGCCCCGTCCTTCTAAGGCGGCTTTAATTTTCCTAGAACTGTGCTATTATTTTTATAACCTGTTCAGGAACGTAAATGTTAGTATTTGAAGTCAAGCTAGAAGGAAAAAGCGAGCAGTACGAAAGGCTAGATGAAGCCATTAGCACTGCTCGCTTTATTCGTAATAGCTGCATCAGATACTGGATGGATACGAAGGGTGTGGATCGATACGACTTAAGCGCTTATTGTGCGGTACTAGCCAAAGAATTCCCTTGGGCTGCCAAGCTAAACTCAATGGCACGACAGGCGTCTGCTGAAAGAGCTTGGTCATCAATTGCTCGTTTCTACGACAACTGTAAGAAAAGTAAGCCTGGAAAGAAAGGTTTCCCACGCTTCAAAAAGCATGAAACACACGGTTCCGTAGAATACAAAACTTGTGGGTGGAAGCTTTCGGAAGACAGAAGAACTATCAACTTCAGCGATGGCTTCAAAGCAGGAAGCTTTAAGTTGTGGGGAACTCGCGACCTACACTTCTACCAATTGAACCAGATCAAACGGGTGCGAGTAGTTCGTCGCGCTGATGGCTACTACGCTCAATTCTGTATTGACGCTGAACGAAATGAAAAGCGCGAACCTACTGGTAAGACTATTGGTTTAGACGTGGGCTTGACCCATTTCTACACAGACTCTGATGGTAATACTGTTGAGAATCCGCGTCACCTGAGAAAGTCTCACAAGTCACTTAAACGACTTAATCGTAAACTTTCCAGAACCCAGAAAGGTTCTAAAAATAGAGCCAAGGCTCGGAATCGATTGAGCAGAAAACACCTCAAGGTAAGTAGGCGGCGTAAAGACTTTGCTGTGAAATTAGCAAGGTGCGTAGTCCAGTCAAACGACTTGGTAGCCTATGAAGACTTGCAGGTGGGTAATATGGTTAAAAACAAAAAGCTATCCAAGTCGATCTCAGATGCAGCTTGGACAGCTTTTAGGGGTTGGGTTGAATACTTTGGCAAAGTGTTTGGTGTAGCTACTGTTGCAGTCGCACCACACTACACCAGCCAAAATTGTTCTAATTGCGGGAAAGTTGCGAAGAAATCGCTAAGTCAGAGAACACATATTTGCCCGCATTGTGGATTTGTTTTAGACCGAGATTGGAATGCAGCTCGCAACATATTAGAACTTGGATTGCGTACCGTGGGGCACACGGGAACCTCAAACGCCTCTGGAGACATCGACAAGAGCTTGAGTGAGGAAACTCCTTCAAGTAAGTCGGGTCGTAGAAAGAGGAAACCTAAACAGTGATGTTTAGAATCACCGTGGCTTTAGCGGGCGTGAGGATGTCAAAATTATGTTCTGTAGTGATATACGCCGAATTTTTAATTTTGGATCTGTGCAGTCAAAACAAAAATTTTAGGTACACTGAGATGACAGGCCAGAAGTCAGGCGATGAATCGCTGCTTTTAGTGCAGATTGCCCAGAAAGACCAAACGGCATTAGCTAAACTTTACGATCGCTACGGTCGCCCAAGTTACGCTCTCGCTTACAAAATCCTGGGTTCGGTAGAAGAAGCTGAAGAAGTGGTACTCGATGTTTTTTCCCAAATTTGGCAAAAAGCAGCAACTTACGATCCTTCTCGCAGTCGAGCAGATACTTGGTTGTTCATGCTTACCCGCAGTCGTTCCCTCGATCGGCTGCGAGCTGTGCAGCGAACAGTTCGGGCTGCTGAAGCTTGTCTGGAAGAGGCTAAAGTACCAATCTCTAGCGTTGCAGAACCGATGGAAGATGCAATGTTTAAAGAACGCAGGGAACAAGTCAAAGCGGCCTTAGAAAAACTGCCAAAGGAACAGCAACAGGCGATCGAACTCGCTTACTACCAAGGGCTGACTTGCGCGGCGATCGCAGCTAAAACTGGTATCCCGACAGGTACAATCAAAACCAGAATTCGATTGGGTCTTTCCAAATTGCGTCAAGCTTTGAGCGAAGAATTTTAGATAGTCAAAAAACAAAATTTAAGTTGTTTAACATTAATCTAAAGTTGTGGCATCTCCAATCATCCATCTTGAGTGCGAGGGCTGCAGACCAATTTCAAGTTTAAAATCAACCTAGGCTGAATTACAATTAATGGCGGAAAACAGATGGAAATGATGCCAGACGAGGAGTTTAATATCCTTGCAGCCCTTCAAGCTCTCGATACCCTCGACGAGTCAGAACGCGGCGCATTTGCAGAGAAATTGAAAGAGTCCCCAGAACTTACAAGTGAATTAGCTGCTTTGGAATCCACAATTGCCGCGATCGCCTACACAGCCCCCCCAGTTCCTGTCGCCCCCGACCTCAAAAACCGCCTGTTCCAGCGTATAGCCGAACTGCAGCCAACCCCGGCAGAATCAGCCAATATCAAGCCAATTGTTACTTCCCCAACCCAGAACAATACTCCATCTTTAATAGTGCGATCGCACGATGTCAAATGGAAATCTTATGGAGTTCCGGGACTTTCGTTTGGCAAGCTTTATATTGACAAACAAAAGCGCGAAATTACCTGCTTGATGCGACTAGAACCTGGAGTAACATTTCCCCTGCACCGACACGCTGCCTCGGAGGAAGTGCTTGTATTAGAAGGAGACTTAATTGTAGAAGGGGAAATTTGCCATCAAGGCGACTACATTCGATCGGTTCCCGGTTCCACACATTCGCCCCTCTCACAAGGGGGATGTTTGCTGTTAATGAAAACTTCCCTAGACAACGAAATGTTCGTCTGATATTATTTTTGTTTAATTGCCGACAGCTTGGAGGGCGGGTTTATGTAGATTTTTAGTTATAAGTATAGATGGTTGGTGAAACCCGCCCCTACAATTATTTCGCTTAATTTACCGGACACGCTCTAACTCAAGAACCCTATATTGCTCCGCATTCTGCGGTTAAAAATCCCAAATATATCACGTAATTTCCATGCTAAATTTCTCGCGTTTAACTGCTGTTATGTCCGCCGTTATTATACAATTTGTACCCAGCAACCAAAGCGCGATCGCCCAAGAACGCGAAGGATGTTTTCTTGTTAATTCAGTGGGAGAAGTAATTAACTTAAATTTGTTGTGTTCGCCCCAAGAATCCGACATTAAGCTGACAGGAAACGATGGGAAATTTCTCGAAGACTATAAACGCTTAGCAAAAAGCTACTCTCCCGAAGCAACGGACAATTTACTGCAAGCAATCCAAAGGGCCCCTGGTCAAAAAATTGCGGCCGCTAAAAGAATGTGTGCGGAAGCAAAATCGGGAGTTTCTCTGCCGGAAGTTAAATTAAGAGCGATCGGGCAAGCTGTCAGTATCGAAAATCCAACTGCCAAAGAAAGTTTTCTTGCGGATGCCGATATTATTACCACCCTTGCCGCCAATCATTATTGCCCGGAATTAGCCAGTAAGTAATATCATGAAATCTGTAGGGACACGGTAAGGCTGCATCTCAGTTTGGATTTTACAGGAGTGCAAGGGGGGGAGCATCTCAGTTTTGTAAAAAGCATTTTTTTTATTGTAGTGCGAGCGTCCCCGCTCGCGTATTGTACAATAC
>NZ_JAUBTI010000022.1:0-11341 GCF_036702415.1 Microcoleus sp. D3_18a_C4
GTATTGTACAATACGCGAGCGGGGACGCTCGCACTACAATAAAAAAAATGCTTTTTACAAAACTGAGATGCTCCCCTGACGACAAACCGTATTTATATTGTTTCTAGTCAGGACTTTTTACCAAATCTAAAATCTAAAATCTAAAATCTAAAATTGATCTATGCTGGCAAAATCAGAGTAAAAGTTGATCCCTTGCCAAACTCGCTATTGACAGTAATTTCTCCCCCCAGCATCTGAGAGTATTTCTGCGCTATTGACAAACCCAAACCCGTACCTCCGTACTTGCGGGTAGTCGAAGCATCAGCTTGCGTAAAAGGTTGAAATAACTTTTGTAGCTGTTCAGGAGTAATCCCAATCCCCGTATCAGTACACTTAAAAATTAACCGTTCAGAACCCCCACTATTCTCGTCATTTTTAATTCTTTCAACGCTGAGTGTAATTGTCCCTTTATGAGTAAACTTAGCTGCATTACTGAGCAAATTAAACAAAATTTGAGTCAACTTAATTTTATCGGAGTACAATTCGCCAAGATTATTAGGACACTCCACATTCAGGCGATTAGTGTTTCGCAAAAATAGCGGTGCAACAGTTCTGGCTACATCTTGAACTGCCTCCGACACGTCAAAAGTTTCTAATTCAAGTTCCGCGTGACCGGCTTCAATCTTCGACAAGTCGAGAATATCATTAATTAAGGAAAGTAAAATCTGGCCTGAATTGTGAATTCTCTCCAAATCCGAGACAAAAGTTTCTTCGCCCAAATCTAAAGCCTCTTCTTGCAGGATCTCGCTGTAACCGATAATCGCATTCAGAGGAGTTCGCAGTTCGTGGCTCATGTTAGCCAAAAACTGACTTTTAGCCAAATTAGCTGCTTCTGCAGCTTCCTTTGCCTTGTAGAGTTCTGCCTCGGCTTGCAAGCGGTCGGTTACGTCGTGAGCCAGCACTAATTCAGCATTTCTACTATCAAATACCAGAGCATAAGAAGTAATTTCTACATCAATAATTGTTCCGTCTTTTTTCTGGTGCTGCCACACACCTGCAAACTCAATACCGGCATCTACTGGAGAGATATTTTCTATCAATCTCGGCATCTCTTGGGGGGGACGAATGTCCGCAACGGTCATCTTGAGAAATTCGTCGCGAGTGTAGCCGTAGTGTTGGATAGCAGCCTGATTGACGGCTATAAATTCCAGAGTTTCTAAATCGTAAACCCACATTGGATGGGGGTTATTTTTAAACAAAAGTCTGTAGCGTTCTTCCGAGGCTCGCAGTTCGGCTTCGGCTTGCTTGCGCTCGGTAATGTCGCGGACAACCGTGCAAATAATCTCGCGGCCACCGTAGGAAATCACGCTCCCGCTTACTTCCACGTCCACGCAGGAACCGTCTCGGCGGCGGTAGAGAACTTCGCCAATTCTGAATTTTTTGTCCGCCAGCAGCAACTCAATATTGTTGTCAATTAGGTCTTTAGAGTAAGCGATGATATCGTAAATAGTCAGTTGCGAAATCGCATCAAGACTGTAATCGAGCAAGTTTCTAAACGCTGTATTGGCTTCCAAAAGGCGTTTGGTTTGAGCGTCCCACAGGAATATGCAATCTGTAGCTTGCTCGACTACGGCTCTGTAGCGGGCTTTTTCCTCAAGTTGTTCGCTGTCGGCTTGGGCGATCGCACTCAACATTCCGTTGATAGTATGGGCAAGGTCGGACAACTCGTCTTCGCCCGTCACCGGCAGTCGCACCGACAGGTCTTGGCTGCTGCTGACGCGGTTCACTGCTTTCGCCAAACTGCTCAACCGAGACAGCACCAGACGCTCTAACAGCAGCAGAGTGCAGCCGATCAACCCAATTCCCGCTAACCCTACAGACACCAGCAGGTACAGCAAACTAATTTGACCTTGGCGGTATATTTCTCTGGGGATATCCACCCGTAATAGCAGCGCAGGTTGGTTGTAAATATCCCTGATCAAAGCGTAACCCGCGATCGACTCTTCGCTTAAAGGACGTACCAAAATCGGTTTTTTTTCCGACAGTTTCTCCCGCACTTGCTGAAAGTCTGCAGGCAACCGAGCCTCATTCACGCTGTGTACGATTAGCGGCAAGCGGGTAATTTTAGAAATCTTTGCAATGCCCGCAGCATCCAAATTGCGCCCGAATATCAGCGTGCCGCGGATCGGGCCGGTGCTTTTAGTTGTGAGAATTGGCCGGGAAGTAATCAGTATCGGCCCTGACGGTAGCAGCACGATACCAGCGAGGCTGCTTTTGGCGTTGGGGTGCTGCAACAGCGGGTCACTGAGAGAAATGCGCCGTTTTAATGCTTCTGGAACAGGCGTTAGTTTCAGCTTTTCGCTGTCGAAACCCGTACCGTAAACTATTTTGCCAGAAGTATTGACAAATACGGCTATATTAACTCTCAAATTAGCCAGCGCTTCTGGAACTAAATTGGAGTCAATGAATTCTGAGTTGCGGTTTTGGATGAAGGCGTAGGTGCCGTCCCAGGACGACCAGTCGGCAAAGCGCGAGTTGAAGTCGTCGGCAGTTTGCCCGAACACGCTGAGCACTCCCTTGACCACCTGTGTGGCTTCTTGTTCCTCTGCTTTGATAAGGCTGCCCAAGAGGATGCTTGAGGAGGCGACATACAGAATGCTAGTCAGTCCAGCGATGGTAATGCCAATTATCGATAGTGTTTTCCGACGCAGTTTCATCTTGCCATGTGTGTTGTGTCCGTCCGAAATCTCAACTCAGGAGCAATTTTACTACTGTTTCCTGAAGCCTGACTGAAAGCAATTTGGTCCGGGGGCCCCCGATGTATCAGTGGGGTTGCTTTCTTCAATTCTAAAATCTCAAATCTCAAATCTCAAATCTCAAATCGATAATTCTCAACTCAGGAGCAATTTTACTACTGTTTCCTGAACCCTGACCGAAAGCAATTTGGTTCGGGGGCGCCCGATTTAATCAGTGGGGTTGCTTTCTTCAATTCTAAAATCTCAAATCTCAAATCTAAAATCGATTGACTGGTGGCGCAGCGCGTGTTTCCTACTTTTCCCACACCTGCTCTTTGTGAGATTCTTTACAAATACCCAAGATGCGCCGATCGTTCTCGCTGATGATGGAAATTGGGTAATACTGTTGCAGGTTTACCGAGTAGGGAGAGCGACTGCCGTCGTAAGTGTCCACTACTGTTAAATTTAACTGAGTTCGATCGCTGGTGCCGTAAAAACAGTAAAAAGCAGACCGAGGCAGGTAAAAAGCGCCGACTACCTTACTCTGCCGCATTTCAAATACCAAATATTCTTGTTTAATTTCCTCTGGCTTGCTCGACTGACCGTAGAGGTAAATGCCATCTGCTAAACCTATGCTAGCTGTATCTGGCGGAGGATTTGGCGGGGATTGCGAGCTTAAAACGCCGGATTTGATGTCCGAGTCGTGTGCCCGCCCTGCGGGGAATGCGATGCTGAAGTTACCGGGCGAGAGAGCAAGCACGATCGCGATCGCTTCTAAACTTCCTGTCAATATCAAATAAGTCAAAACCACTCCAGACCCCAAAATTTAAAATAGCTGGTTCCAAGCGCCTCTTGTACCATTTTCACCAAGATCGTAGAGAAACCGGGTATTTGGCTTAATTTTGGCTATTAACTTGAAGGAACGATCGCCCGCCCGATGCCTGAACATAAATCTAAGATTAGTTTTGACCAATTTTGCGTCCGCCCCGATCGGGCGATCGACCCGTCCAATAATACCATTTTAGATTTGAGATTTTAGATTAAAGAATTGAATAATTTGGCGTGACCTATTCCATAAGGGTTTGGAGCACGGGCCTACAGTTGCATTCTTTTTTTGAACTGGTATAAAAGTATCCTTCCCAGCAGCGCCAACACGAAAAAAAAGTTGAGATTTTTGGGAAAAATCTCAACTTTTTTAGTGACTAACTAGCCAAGTATTCTCGGACTTGAGATTGGCGGCGGCGCAGGTGGGCGAGGGCTTGATGTTCTAGCTGCCGCACCCGTTCCCGGCTGAGATTTAACCGTTCTCCGACTTTCGCCAGAGACATTTCGGTGCCGTCTTCCAAACCGAAGCGCAGAATTATGACATCTCGCTGCTGGGGGGTAAGTTCTGATATCAAAGTATCGAGGTCTTGCCGCAGCAATTCCGAGGTAATGTAGTTTTCTGGAGATGCCGTTTCGTCTTCTAAGAGTTCTTGCAGTTCGGTATCTTGGTTGTCTCCTACCCGCAAGTCCAAAGAAACTGGATGTCTTGCCATCAGCAGGTATTCCCGAATCTGGGAAGGGTGCAGTTCGAGGGCGGTGGCAATTTCCCCAGGGGAGGGAGACCTGCCCAACTGCTGCGTGAGTTCCCGCTGCACTTTTTTGATTTTGTTGAGTTTTTCGGTGATGTGAATTGGCAATCGAATGGTGCGGGCGTGTTGAGCGATCGCGCGGGTAATTGCTTGCCGAATCCACCAGTAGGCATAGGTAGAAAATTTGTATCCCCGCATCGGGTCAAATTTTTCCACTCCTCGTTCTAAACCAAGAGTACCTTCTTGAATTAAATCCAAGAATTCCATATTGCGTTTCTGGTATTTTTTGGCTATCGCCACTACTAGCCGCAAATTCGCTTCAATCATCTTTTGCTTAGCCCGCCGCCCTATGTGTAAGATGCGGTTCAGTTCAGGTTCGGTCAACTCCATTTCGGCGGCCCACTCTTGATCCGTCAGATCCCGCTGCCATTCTTTAGCAAGTGCTTGTTTTGCTTCGATTAATTTCATCATTTGCTGCACTTGCTTCCCGAAAACAATTTCTTCTTCTCGGGTTAGCAGGGGTACGCGACCGATCTCGTGCAGATAGGCACGAACCGTATCCGTTGAGGAGTATGGCCGGCTGCCCATGCGATCGGCTTTCACTGTTTTGTTTTTGGGGGTTGTGGTGGACATGGGTGAGTATTGCACTCCTTGTAACAACAGATAAAAAGTTGGTGATACCCTGTCCCACTTTTGCAAGTGGGATAAAGACTGCGACAAAGGGGATGTTTCCCCTCTTGTTTATCGGTGACGATCGGTAGAAGCTTTTTGTTTGGGATTACTTTTGTGCTTGATTTTCCAGTAATCGCCGTCTATTTTCGGTAGCTAGCTAGCTTTAACGGCTAGTTCCAGGCGAAGTGGAGCAAGAGTTTAGTTTTCTCAATATTATTCCCAATTTTGAGGATCGTAAAGAGTAAAAACCTCTGTCTTAAGGTCAAGATTCTACATTTTTCCTTAAGGTTTTGAATTCCCTGTTAGTTTTAACTGCAACTCAACTTCAAAATACTCATGCAAACAGACTCATGCTATTCGAGGGCTTTGTTTTGCTCTCTGTTCCATCATCGCTTGAAATTTTCTCGCTGCCTAGATGCTGGGATGCGAGATAACCGAACTCGATCGCCGTATTAAATGCGAGTAACTGTTTAAAATATTTATTGACATTTTGATTTAAATATGCTAATCCAATTCGGCTACGAGTAACGACAAGGTGTATAAAGGCTGGCGGTTGCCCTGTTTGACTTTCATTGTGCCCCTAGGCTCCATCATCTCGATCATGTTTAAGCTTAAGCAAATTTTGGGCAGTTAGGGATGAGGGGTTAGGGGGTGAATGGGGAAAAGCTTCTGACTCAAAGCTGGGGCCTAATTTTTTGGACGTTCGATCGCACTTTCTAGTTAAAGAGATTTTAAGGGCGATTCCCTACGGGATAGCTACGCACGCGCGTACTTTGTAGCTCATCTAATTCTCCAG
This sequence comes from Microcoleus sp. D3_18a_C4, assembly GCF_036702415.1. Classification (NCBI taxonomy): domain Bacteria; kingdom Bacillati; phylum Cyanobacteriota; class Cyanophyceae; order Oscillatoriales; family Microcoleaceae; genus Microcoleus; species Microcoleus sp. D3_18a_C4. Next base: position 5,757 of record NZ_JAUBTI010000022.1, read on the forward strand.
GCTAGATTCAACCCGCAACAAAAGCTACCACTCCCTATTAAAATTAGCACAAAAGCTCGATCGGGTGCTGCAATGAAAGCTAAAAATTTCCCACAATTAGCATTACTATCGCTGGTGTGTGTCGCCTGTGTGCAAAACCCATTGGCACAAGAACCCGCCGCGTCCGCACCCAATACCCCAACTCCTACGCCAATTCAAACTCCATCCATTTCACCTCCCGTTCAAACACCAATAGCACAAGAACCCGCCGCATCGCCCGCACCCAATAATCCAACTCCTACGCCAATTCAGACTCAATCTCCCAAACCAAGTCCGACTCAAACGAGTTTAGAGGTTGCCCAGAAACCTACAAACTCTCTGCCACCTACGCAAACTTACGACATCCGGGTTATCACTAACCAACTATGGAGACGGCTGACAAAAATTACCTTTGGTGAAGATAGCATTATAGTGACTATGGCGATTACAAATGGTAGCAAGGAAGTTGTAATGCTTAATGGTAAAGATGGTATGTATCTCTACGACAACTATGGGCAACGATATAATTTATTACCTCCCTCCAATAATACCCAAATTATAATTAAACCAGGCACTACGCTCAAAGGGCAGTTTGTATTCGTAGGTTGGTTACAACCGAAAGCCAAGTCTTTGGATCTATATTCCACTATATATGAGGGTAGCTCTATTACCCTATTCAACAATATTCCAATTAAGAGGTAATTGAGAAATGACCAAGCTAATTAGACTGATTAATACTACGATAATCTCATCATTGCTTTTCGCGACCTCATCCTCTCAGTTGGCTGCCAGTAAATCCGCAAAACTTGATACTGTTGAATCAGAATCAACAGCAGTTACAACCTTAGAAGTAATACCAATTATTCCTACTACAGTAAAAGTTGAAATTATTGCTCAGACTACCGTAAAAATTGAGAATATCACCGCTAATCAAACTGCGACAGAGGAGCAGCTACCCACTCAAATAACAACCGAGACTGTCAAAAACATTGAAACAGAGTTGAACGCCGAAAAAGTACCTGAAGGCATCAGAATTAATGTGCCAGAAACTATTTTATTTGATTTTGATAAATATAACGTCCGCGCCCAAGCTAAACCCACTCTCACCAAGATCAATCTGCTGCTGAGACATTACAAAAACGCCCAAATATTCATCAACGGACACACCGACAACAAAGGAGAAAATGCCTATAATCTAGAACTTTCCCAGAAGCGAGCCGCAGCGGTAAAATATTATTTTATTAACGTTTTCAAGGTGCAGAATACCCGGATGCAAACCAAAGGGTACGGCAAAACTAAACCGATTTCTCCTAATAATAATTTAGACGGCTCAGACAACCCGGTGGGGAGGGAGAAAAACCGCCGTGTTGAATTAATTATTAAAACATAGGAATTAGATTATTTTACCGCAGATGCACGCAGATTAACGCTGCTCAAGAGGGATTTTATAATGGTTTGATCTGTTGTTAAAATCCCAAATCCATTTTAGCAGATTCTGCCTCGGCAAATACTTGTTCGTCGGGCATTTCTTGCCAGTCAATATCCCCAATTTCTCTGTAGAATTGCTCGTCATAGGCGCGAGTTTGCACGACGACGGGCATCGGTACGGCGTGCCCCAAAACTAATGCTTGCTGTTTGGAGTCGAGTTTTGCCAAAACCGATCGCAAACTCTGCCCTCCTGAAACGCCGGTAAAAATAGCATCGATGTCTTTATCGTCGTTTAGCAAAGCTGTGATCCGGGTGCCGACTTGCGACATGACTTCGCCGTCGATGCCGGAGGGACGCTGGTCTACAATCAGCAGGGTTACGAAGTATTTTCGCATTTCTCTGGCAATTGTACCGAAAATAGTCGATCGCACGATCGCCGGATCGAGAAAGCGGTGAGCTTCCTCTATGGTAATCACCAATGGCTGCGGGCGATCGCACGGATTTTTGCTCTGCAAAAACTTCTCAGCTTTCCGCACGTAAGAGCCGTGAATGCGGCGAGTAATTACGTTTGCTGCTAACATATAGGACAGCAAATCCGAGTGCGAACCGAACTCAATTACTACATTTTTCCCCCCATCCAAACACTGCAAAACTTCACTCACATAATTTTTCGGACAGCGTTTCCGAATATATTTCAAGTCGTTTAAGCGCTCTAATTTTCGCTGCAAAGCCATAATCGAAGATTTATTTCCCCGCTTCTCTTCGCAAAACATTGAAATATCTTCATTGCTCATTTCCAGCAACTTATTGATCCAACTGCTGCCCAACTCGTTTCGCAAAATTATTGCATTTTCGATACTAGCTTCCGACAAATTTAACTCGCGTTGTACCAGCGCGATGTCTTCCACTTCTATTTCATCGAAACTCAAAAATAATTCTTGAGCGTCGCGGACACCCCGGCGTTTTGTCGATTCTGGATCGAGGGTATAAATCTGAATTTTATCGGGAAACAACTGCCGCAAACCTTTAACAGTGCTGAACTGTTTCCCTTCCGAAACAGCTTCCCACCCGTACTCCGAGTGCATATCAAAAATTAAATTAACAGCAGCCTGCTTGCGAATAATTCCCGACAATAGCAAGCGCGTCAGAAAAGATTTTCCCGTTCCCGACTTCCCAAAAACTCCGTTGCTGCGTTCCACAAATCGGTCTAAATCCAAGCACACAGCAACGTCCATGTCAATCGGTTTGCCGATCGCAAAATTGCGGCGATACGGGTCATCCTCCCAGCCAAAAACTGCCCGAAAATCACTTTCTTTGGCATCAAACACCTGCGAAAAGTGGCTGGGAATAGTTTTGACCGGCAGCAACTCAATATCCGCACCGCTTTGTGACTCAAAAGAAGCCAAATTTCCTAACGCCAACTTGTTCTCGCGAACTCCGCCGTTTTTCCTCGGGTCGAAAATTGCCTGCTGTTTTTCTCGTTCAGCAGTCAACATCAACATCGGCGACAGTTCGATCGTACCGTAGGTGCTGCTACCTGCTAGCACTGCGAGCAGAAAATCGTCGTCGGGATTGGGAGGATTCGATAAAATGCGGGCGCTTGAAGTTCCGAGAGACACGTCGGTGAGCATACAGAAAAAGTGCGATCGCACCCCCCGCACTACTAGAAATTTCCCCACCCTCATATCTTCCACCGAAACATCGGCGTGCAGTCGCACTTCTAATCCCTTGCTGAGGGAACCTTGAATAACAGAGCCTAACGGTCGATCCATTTTAGATTTTAGATTTTAGATTTTAGATTGTTAATAATCGAGCAATTTTCGAGCGGCGATTTTTTATTGTAGATTTTCGATTGTTAACAGTCAACTAATTACCATTCCGATTCTAATGGCAATTCAAAAAAACTCGGACTCAGATCTATATCGGTCAAATCCGTTTCGCTCAAATAAGCGTCAGTCAAAAATACCCCTTTTAAACTTGCGCCTTTGAGGTTAGTACCTTTTAGGTTAGCACCTCTGAGATTAACTCGGAATAAATGAGCATCGCTCAAATCGGCCTCAGTTAAATCTGCTCCCTCCAAATTTACTCTCATCAAATCTGCTTTTCGGAGATCGGCTTCGTTTAACTTAGCGCCGCTGAGGTCAGCTTTTGTCAAGTCTACACCTCTCAAGTCTGCCCCGCTCAAGTTAGCGAACAGCAAAGTAGCTCCGGTGAAATCTGTCTCCCTCAAATCGGCATCCCTTAAATTAGCGTCGCTGAGGTCAGCCCTTGTTAAGTCTACACCCCGGAGGTCAGCAGAACTCAAGTTTACTTGGTGTAAAATTGCGCCGCTTAAATCGGCTCCTCTCAAATCAGTTCCCTCCAAGTTTGCACCTTTGAGGTAAGCTTTTTTTAAGCTAGCTCTGCTGAGGTCTACATTTTTGAGATTTACCGAAGTTAAGTTAGAAGCGCTCAAATTAGCTCCGCTTAAATCTGACCCGTTTAAGTCGGCTCCGGTTAAATTTACCCCTTGCAGCGATACATTGGGAGCAATTAAATAAGCTCCGCCCAGACTGGGGTCAATACCTTCTGAAAACAAAGTCTTGTTGCTGTAAACAGCTTTCTCCAAAATCGTGCCGCTCAAACTGGCTTCCCTCAAGTCCGCTCCGCTGAGGTTGGCTCCTGCTAAGTTTGCCCGATCGAGTTTTGCGCCAAATAAAATAGCTTGGTATAAGTTTGTCCGCCGCAAATCGGCTCCTTTTAAATCCGCTTCGGTCAAATCTACCATAGCCAGATTTAAGCCAGGGAGCGAAGCATTGGGAGCTAGCAAAAATGCTCCCATTGCACCCGGATCAATATCTTCGGGAAAGATAGTCCGGTTGTTGTATACGGCCTTGTCTAAAATGGCGCCGCTCAACTGAGAACCGCGCAAATCCGCCCCGCTAAGGTTGGCTCTGGTTAAGTTGGCTTCGTGGAGATTTGCTCCTACTAAATTAGCCTTGATCAAACTTGCTTGTTTGAGGTTTGCGCCCGTGAATTCTGCTCCTACGAGAGTAGCTTCTCGGAGGACAGCCCCAGTCAAATCAGCTCTAGTGAGGTTAGCTAAATTAAGAAATGATTCAGCTAAATCCGCCCCGCTGAGATTAGCGCCGCTGAGGTCGGCTTCCATCAGGTCTGCATACCTGAGCATAGCGCCGCTGAGGTTGGTTTCTCGGAGATCCGTGCCTCGCAGGTTGGCTCCCCGGAGTTCCGCACCGCCAAGGTTGGTGCCTTTAAGTGCTTGTCCCCTGAGATCGAGTCGGTGCAGAAAGTCACCAACGTTCATTTCCATGTCAAATTTACCCTCTCTATGCCGATACTTTTTTCCTAACCTTTGAAATCAAGTTAGATATTCTGAAAGTATCTTTGCTGAGTTCTGGTCAAAACCATTGTAATCATCAATAGCCACAACTGGCGCATCTGGCGGATAGTGTTCTGGAATATCGTCAATGGCTACCCAAGGTGAGTTTTCTGCTTGATTTTGTCGAAGATACTCAAGAACTTCCTGGTGTCGTAGATATTTGTGTCGGTGAATATTTTTGGGATTGAGGAAAGGGGTGAATCCGATAATACGGCTAGCGATATCTGGTGAAAACAATGGAGGGATTACCTCGAAGGGGAATATTTCTTTCCAAGAGGATGAAATTACTACTCGCGCATTAGGATAGGAACGGAGGACATTTTCAAAGTGATTAAGGCAATCGGAATTAAATTTCATTATATCTGCTAGAGAGTTATATCTTCCATGTCTTCTGTCAGGAATAAGTACACCATCAATGTCTAAAAAAATTAACATTAATTAAAAAGCCTCTTGAATGATTTAATGACTATTAATACTGCTTAAGAATATAAATGTGCATCGACGGTTCTCTATCAAGTGTCGCTACATCGACTTGTTATATCATGTTCGATGGATTGACCATAATATCTCGGTCGGGCGGGTTTTTGAGATTGTCAATTATTGGCAGATATTGGCAGGTTTACCCGCCCCTACCTGATTTCTGGTAATCGACCGGACATAATATTAGACGGCAATCAACATTCACCATAATATCTCGGTCGGGCGGGTTTTTGAGATTGTCAATTATTGGCAGATATTGGCAGGTTTACCCGCCCCTACC
>NZ_JAUBTI010000022.1:11441-17537 GCF_036702415.1 Microcoleus sp. D3_18a_C4
TGATTTCTGGTAATCGACCGGACATAATATTAGACGGCAATCAACATTGTTATTCACTGTTGTTATTGGTGGCTGCTTTCTGACGAAAGGAAGATGCTGGTATCAACAAGTATTGTTCAGAAATTCACAGTTTTTCTTGGCTTCTGCCTTCCCCCCTGCTGGGGTAGGGGGGGGTTGGCTTCTACCTTTTGCCTTCAGGGAAGAGGAGCAAAACTGTAGATTTTTTGAGGTTCGAGCCGATCGCAAATTCCGGTTAATTCCGACAACAGGAATGTCTCGCGATCGAGCTGGACTTGCAGGGTTTTGAGCGGATCTGCACCGGAGGAAACCATGAATTCTAATGTTTGCAAATTCGGCTCAGTGCTGATTTCACCCAAAATTTGGCCGATCGCCTTGACGTAAGGATGGTTTACATCCAAGTACCAGTCGGGGGCTGCGAGTCCGGCTTGATCGAAGCCCAGGTGAACGATGAGGGAGCCTTCTCCGAAAAGGGCTATGCCCACCGGCCGCGCTTCTTCTTGCAGCAGCAAGTGCTGGCTAGCCGCCAAATGCCGCAGCTTTTCGAGGTGTTCGTACCGATTTTGAATGGCAGAATCTTCCTCTTTTCCTTCTGCTTTTTCGTTCCACTGAATCGCCACTGTTACTAAATAAGTTTGCAGTAGCATATGACCGAGTTTTTCGGCTTTTGTTGCCAGATAGATCGAGTTGTAATCTGTGGCTTCAATTAGTAAAGGGACGCGATCGGCTACTTCAATGCCGTAACCTTTCAAACCCGCAATTTTGCGCGGGTTGTTGGTAATCAACCGAATTTTTTTAACTCCCAAATCGTTGAGCATTTGTGCTCCCACGCCGTAGTTCCGCAAGTCGGCGGGAAATCCCAACCGTTCGTTGGCTTCTACGGTATCGAATCCCAAATCTTGCAGCGAGTAAGCTTTTAGTTTATTTACCAATCCAATGCCCCGACCTTCTTGGCGCAAGTAAACTATGACGCCAGAACCGACATTTTCGATCATTTTCAGTGCCGCTTGCAGTTGCATCCGGCAGTCGCAGCGCAGGGAACCCAAAGCATCGCCTGTCAGGCATTCGGAATGCACCCGCACCATCACGGGTTTGTCTTTAAATTCTGCCGGGTCGCCCTTGACAATAGCAACGTGTTCTGAATTGTCTTGGGTGTCGCGGTAGGCGTAAATCATAAACTCGCCGAATTGAGTGGGCAATTTGGCGACGGTTTCGCGGCGGACGAATCGATCGTGCTTGAGTCGGTAGCTAATTAAGTCAGCAATACTGATTATTTTAAGGTTGTGGGTTTTGGCGTACTCGATTAATTCCGGCAACCTCGACATGGAACCGTCGGGGTTTTGAATTTCGCAGATCACGCCGGCAGGATACAGGCCAGCGAGTCTGGCGAGGTCAACCGAGGCCTCGGTGTGACCGGCGCGTTTGAGGACGCCACCGTCGATCGCCCGCAGGGGAAAAATGTGACCGGGACGGCGCAAGTCTTGAGGTTTGGTGTCCGGGTGGATGGCGACTTGGATGGTGCGGGCTCTGTCTTCGGCCGAGATACCGGTACTGACGCCGTTGACTGCATCGATGCTGACGGTGAAGGCAGTTTGGTTGTTGTCGGTGTTTTTGCTGACCATGAGGGGCAGTTCCAGGCGATCGAGCCTTTCGCCACTCAATGCCAGACAAATCAAACCCCGCGCGTTCACGGCCATAAAATTGATGTTGTCGGGGGTGGCGAATTGGGCAGCACAAATCACATCGCCTTCGTTTTCGCGATTTTCGTCATCGACTACTACCAGGGGGCGACCTGCTTTGAGGTCTGCGAGGGCGCTGTCGATCGAGTCAAATTGAAATGATTGTGTTGAGGTGTTGTTATTGGGCACTGAGAAGTTCAAGCTATAAAATGTTATGGAAATAGAATGTATTTGTGATTGTAACCTTTTGTTTCCGGCAGGGCGATCGCCCAATCCAGATGAGTTTGACAATATTTCTAAAGTCACTTACTATAATTATTGCATCTTGTCAACAAAATCTCTCTCCAATATTTCATGAGCTTGACTGAGATCGCGAATATTTTAGGTAAACCGTACTTCCAAGCTCCTAATTTCCTAATTTACAACCTGGATTGTTTGGAAGCATTGAAGTTGCTACCCGATCAATTTGTAGATTTAATACCACTTTAATGTGAAGTTGCACATATCTCGATCCCCCTCGCATACCCCCTACTCCCCCTGGTTATTGGGGGAATTTGAGCGGAATCTTGTCCCCCCCTTATTAAGGGGGGCTAGGGGGGATCTGATTCTATGCAGCCTCATAAAAAATTGGTATAACCGTTACCAGCCCGCCTTATAACATCGGCAAAGAGTACGAAAAATCCTTGGGTTAGATGAGTATTTAAACTGGTGCGAGCAGTGGATAGCGGAGGTTTACCGGGTAACGATCGATCGAGGAGCGTTTTGGCTGAATTTAGGTTATTTGTCAATTCGCGATCGGGTAAAAGCAATTCCGATTTCCTATCTGCTTTGGGACAAAGTGCCTTTTTATCTGATTCAAGAAGTTGTCTGGAACTACGGCGCGGGAGTTGCGGGCAGCAAGTTCTTTTCATTCCCAATGAAAAGTTTCTCTGGTAGGTAAAAAATCCTGATAAGTATACATTTGATTTGGATAATAGAGCTATCCGGCATTTGTGGTGGAAACGGTAGTCTCGCTCACCCAGGCTTTCCGGCTTGTACCACGGGAAGTGAGTTTTATTTTTATAATCACCTAAAACTCAGGAGAGCCGTCTAGCCTGTTGAAAAATTATCCTATCATTCCTGTGTCTTATGAGTAACAATGCCCGCGTCAAAACAATTCTGATTCTGGCAGCTAATCCCAAAAATACGGCTCCCTTGCGATTGGATCAAGAAATCCGGGAAATTGACGAAGGATTGCGACGGGCAAACAAACGAGAACTGTATAAATTAGAACAAAAATGGGCCGTGCGTTCCCGTGACTTTTACCGGGCTATCTTAGATTATCAACCGAATATTGTTCACTTTTGCGGACATGGTGCGGGAGAAGATGGAATTGTCCTAGAAGATGATACTGGAAAAATGGCGCTGGTGCAGACAAATGCCCTCGCCAGTATGTTTAAATTATTTGCAAAAAAAGGGGTAGAGTGCGTAATTCTCAATGCTTGTTATTCGGAAGTACAAGCTGATGCAATTAGCCAATACGTTAATTATGTAGTTGGCATGAATAGAGCCGTGGGAGATAAAGCAGCCGTCGCCTTTGCGGTGGCATTTTATGATGGGATTGCGGCTGGGTATGAAGTGGAAGAAGCCTACGATTTAGGGCGTTCGCAGATGATGAGTTTCCTAGAGCATGAAACTCCGGTTTTTAAGAAAAAGAACTTAATAGATGCTCCGATTGATGACGGTATAATTGCTTTTGAAGATGTGATTCCGCCTAACCCTTATCAAGGATTGTCTGCATTTAAAGAAGAAGATGCAGACTTCTTTTTTGGACAAGAAAAATTTGTAAATAAGTTAGTAGAAGTCACTCAGACACAACCCTTAGTAGCTGTCGTCGGGCCAAGTGGAAGTGGTAAATCTTCTGTGGTGTATGCGGGATTAATTCCCAAATTGCGAAAAGAAGGAAATTGGTTAATTGAATCATTTCGTCCCGGGAAAGAACCGTTTTTGCCTTTGGCTTCTGCCTTAGTGCGGCAATTAGAACCAGAAGCGGGTGAAACTCAACAATTGCGGGAAGCGGTAGGATTAACCGGCGACTTACAAAATGGGAGAATCACTTTACAGCAAGTTGTATCTCGCATTTTAGAGCGTAACCCAGGTAAACGGTTGTTGTTAGTTGCAGACCAATTTGAGGAACTGTACACCCTTTGTCAGGTGAAGGAAGAACAGGAACGTTTTGCTAATGAGTTGCTAACGGCGATCGCTCAACAAAATATTACATTAGTTTTGACGTTACGCGCTGACTTTTACGGTTATGTGCTTTCCTATCGTCCATTTCGGGATGCTTTGCAGGAATTTACACCACAATTGCTTAGTTCCATGAAGCGAGAGGAATTACAGGCAGCAATTGAATTACCTGCTCAAAAATTGGCAGTCCAATTAGAACCGCAATTAACCCAACGCATTCTTGATGATGTGGGGCAAGAACCTGGGAATTTGCCCTTATTAGAATTTGCTCTAACTCGTTTGTGGGAAAAGCAGCAAAACCGAGAGTTAACTCACCAAGCTTACGAAGAAATTGGCGGGGTGAAAAAAGCCATTGCCAATCATGCCGAACAAGTTTACCAACAACTGAGCGAAACCGAGAAAAAACAGGCACAACGTATCTTTGTGCAATTAGTGCGTCCGGGGGAAGGAACCGAAGATACTAGGCGCGTTGCTACCCGTGCGGAAGTGGGGGAAGATAATTGGAATTTGGTCAGTTATTTAGCGGGATATCAAGCAAGATTGGTAGTGACGGGACGGCAAGAACAGGAAGATACGGTAGAGGTGGTGCATGAAGCGCTGATTCGAGAATGGGGCACTCTGCGCGAGTGGATGAATGCTAACCGTCAGTTTCGGACTTGGCAAGAACGACTGAAGATGGGGTTACGGGAGTGGAAAAATAACAACCATGACTCTGGAGGTTTGTTGCGGGGGACATCGTTGACTGTGGCGGAAGATTGGTTGCGTAAACGTGCCGATGAAATGACGCACGAAGAACGAGATTTTATTCAGGTTAGCGTTAAAGAACGGGATAGAGAAAGACAAAAAAAGCAACGCAGGCGGCAACTGACGATTGTTGGGCTGAGTGGCTTTTCAGCAATCGCTTTGGTTTTAGCAGGGTTAGCTGGTTTCGGTTGGTGGCGTGCTGCTATTACTCAAATTAATTCTCTGGCTCAATATTCCGATGCGCTTTTAAATTTAGATAATAAGTCAAAAGCTGTCAAAACAAGTTTAAAAGCGGTTGTGCAAATGCAACGTACACCTTGGGTAGATGCTGATACTCGTACCCAAGTAGAACTGTCATTATTAAATACAGTTTCCCAGGCAGCAGCACCAAACACCTTGGGCGGACACGCGAACTGGGTTTGGGCTGTCAGTTTCAGCCCCGATGGCAAGCTGCTGGCCACTGGCAGTGCTGACAGAACCGTGAAACTGTGGGATACCACCACCGGCAAGCAAATTAACACCCTCACTGGGCATACAAACGAGGTTTTTGCTGTCAGTTTCAGCCCCGATGGCAAGCTGCTGGCCACTGGCAGTGCTGACAACACCGTGAAACTGTGGGATACCACCACCGGCAAGGAAATTAACACCCTCACTGGGCATACACACTGGGTTTGGGGTGTCAGTTTCAGCCCCGATGGCAAGCGGCTGGCCACTGGCAGTCGTGACAAAACCGTGAAACTGTGGGATACCACCACCCACAAGCAAATTAAAACCCTCACTGGGCATACAGACGTGGTTCGGGCTGTCAGTTTCAGCCCGAATGGCAAGCGGCTGGCCACTGGCAGTGCTGACAAAACCGTGAAACTGTGGGATACCACCACCGGCCAGGAAATTAAAACCCTCACTGGGCATACAGACGTGGTTTGGGCGGTCAGTTTCAGCCCCAATGGCAAGCTGCTGGCCACTGGCAGTGGTGACAAAACCGTGAAACTGTGGGATACCACCACCGACAAGGAAATTAACACCCTCACTGGGCATACAAACGCGGTTTATGCTGTCAGTTTCAGCCCGAATGGCAAGCTGCTGGCCACTGGCAGTGCGGACAAAACCGTGAAACTGTGGGATACCACCACCGGCAAGGAAATTAACACCCTCACTGGGCATACAAACGGGGTTTGGGGTGTCAGTTTCAGCCCCGATGGCAAGCGGCTGGCCACTGGCAGTCGTGACAAAACCGTGAAACTGTGGGATACCACCACCGGCAAGCAAATTAACACCCTCACTGGCCATACAGACGTGGTTCGGGCTGTCAGTTTCAGTCCCAATGGCAAGCGGCTGGCCACTGGCAGTCGTGACAAAACCGTGAAACTGTGGGATACCACCACCGGCCAGGAAATTAAAACCCTCACTGGGCATACAGACGTGGTTT
>NZ_JAUBTI010000022.1:17637-31612 GCF_036702415.1 Microcoleus sp. D3_18a_C4
TGGGATACCACCACCGGCAAGGAAATTAACACCCTCACTGGGCATACAAACGGGGTTTGGGGTGTCAGTTTCAGCCCTAATGGCAAGCTGCTGGCCACTGGCAGTGAAGACTACAGCGTGAAACTGTGGCGGTGGGATTTTGATTATTTAGTTAAGGAAGGCTGCAATTTCATCGAGAATTACCTCAAACCTAATCCTAATGATGAAGAAGCCCTGGAAATTGACAGAGACTTATGCAAGAAGCTTTGATAGTTTTAGATGGAAAACTGCATAAAAACCCCCAGTTTACTCCTATATAAAAATCAAACCTTTCCCAAACCCTTACCCACCATCAACCATGACAAACCAAACCCCCAACTTCTACGCCCTCCTCATCGGTATCAATTTCTATTTCCCCCATCGCTTACCAGAAGGTAACTACTACAAAAACCTGCGGGGATGCGTTCAAGATATTAACCACGTCGAAACTTATTTAAAAGACACCTTCAATCTCACCTCCGACCAAATCATTAAACTCACCGCTACAGCTTCCGACAATCCCAACCAACCCCAAGAACCCCCGGAACTTTTACCCACTTATGAAAATATTGTTGCCAAATTCAAAGAACTAACTGCCAAAGCCCAACCGCCAGATCAAGTCTATATTCACTACTCTGGCCACGGGGGACGGGCGAAAACAATTTTTGAAAGCCTCAAGGGTTTTGGTGCATTAGATGAAGCCTTAGTTCCGACAGATATCGGTCAACCAAATTCCCGCTATTTGCGCGATATAGAATTTGCTAAATTGCTGGAAGAAATGGTGGAAAAAGAGTTAGTTGTCACCCTCGTACTCGATAGCTGTCATTCCGGTGGTGCAACGAGAGAAATGAGCGGAGATGACCGGATTCGCGGGGAAGGGTTTATTGACACCACTCCTCGACCTACGGATAGTTTAGTCGCCCCGCTTCAGGAATTAGCCCAAAATTGGCAAACTTCAACAGAAAATAGCCGCAATATTACGGTTGTTAATGGTTTGTTACCCGAACCCAAAGGTTATACCTTAATCGCTGCTTGTCGGGATCAGGAATTTGCTTATGAAAAGGTTTTTGAAGGGACAGAACGCAACGGTGCTTTGACTTATTTTTTATTAAAAGCTTTGCGACAATACGGGACAGAAATTTCTGTAGAGGATCTGTTCAATCAAATTTCTAATCAAGTTCACAAGGAATTTGAACGACAAACACCCATGTTGATGGGAGAGACTGAACGTACTTTTTTTGGGGGTCAGTCTGTTGGTGCTAGCCGTAAGGTGCCGGTGATGAAAGTAGATATTAAGACAAACAGAGTTCAGCTACAAATGGGACAAGCGAGCGGGATTACAAAAGGGGATGAATTTGAGATTTATACATTCAGAACGATAGATTTTCAGAACAGCGAAAACCGCATCATGAGAGTTAAAGTTGTAGAATTGGGAGCATCAGACTGTTGGGCAGAAGTAATAGAAATACCTGGTCTTAGAAGCCTCCATCCTAAGTTAGTAGAAGTAGCAGAAGGAACGATTGAAATTGGTTCTCCTGCTGTTTATGTATCGCCAGGGTTAAAGCAAATTCGCAAAGTTAGAGTTATTCTGCCTGACCCGTTACCACCATTTCCGGGTGTCAATATTGCATTACTTCCTACAATTCTTGAACAGGTGAAAACACAAGTTGAAGGTCATCGTTGGATAGAATTCTGCTCGGACGAAGAAAAAAATGAAAATGTGGATTATTTTGTTTTCCTTACTTCAGATGGCGAATATCTAATTTTAGATGAGAATAAGGAGCCAATCAAAAATCTTCTTTTTTCGATTAAAGTCGATGAACCCGAAGCATCTAAAAAGCTAATTAATAGATTAATCCATGTTGCTAGATATGAGACTATTTTAGATTTGGATAACGAGGATGCTTTTGCTAGCTTAAATGGTAAACTTAAGGTTGAAGTGGTTAAATCAGTTAAGCGGAAACCTGTAGTTTTGAATGCTGATGCTAAAGTTCCTGTATTGGAAGAAAAGGAAAAAGGTGTTTACTTAATAATTCGCAATGAATCTAATCGAACTTTAAATATTACTGCCTTGAACCTGGATGCGGATTTTAGTATTTCAAAATTCTATCCCAAGGGTGTTCCTTATGATGTGGTAGAGCCAGGACAAAATATAAGAAAAGAACTCAAACTATCATTACCACAAAATTATGAGGAAGCGGCAAATATTATTAAAGTATTTGCAACGGTGGATGGTACGAATTTTCAGTTTTTGGAATTGCCAGCCTTAGACCAATCTCGGAAAGGATTTGGGAAGAAAAGACCGACCAATGCTTTAGAACAATTATTGGCGGCAGTTGTGGATGAAAATAACCCTCAACGAAAGATTACGGTTGTGATTGATTCTAGTGAGGAATGGACGACGGAAAAGGTGGAAGTAGTGGTGAAAAAGAGTGGGGTTTGATTTAGAGAATTTTTTAAGAATGCTCCCAAAGCCTATATCCCTCTGCGGTCATTGGTGTTTATCTGCGGTTGTAAGTCAAAAACTTGTTATTCCTGGAAAAGATTAGCCTAATCCTAATCTCAATCCTTTTTCAAGATAACAAGTTAAACAGGACTTACGCAACTGGCACATGGTGATGAGTCCGATCGCCCGCAGGGGGAAAATGTGACCGGGACGGCGCAAGTCTTGAGGTTTGGTGTCCGGGTGGATGGCGACTTGGATGGTGCGGGCGCGGTCTTCGGCCCAGATGCCGGTACTGACGCCGTTGACTGCATCGATGCTGACGGTTGCAGTGGATAGCGGAGGTTTACCGGGTAACGATCGATCGCAGAAGGTTTTGGCTGAATTTAGGTTATTTGTCAATTCGCGATCGGGCAAAAGCAATTCCGAACGAAGGATGAAATTTCTAGTTTTAAGAAATCCTAGACTCGTCAACGAAGGCTTTTAACTCAATAGCATCGTGACTGCAAAACACGCGCACATCTTTACTATGCTGCACCGATAATGCGTGCAGCCGACCTTGATTGAGCAACCTAGCCTTGCGATCGACCTCCATCATCCATTGGTAGGCGCGCAGACCGGGCGTGCAGCGTCGGTTAGCGGCATCCATCTCGTGTCGGTAGAAATAGGCATCGCCTGCGTGCAGAAGCCAGCCATCGGGTGTATCAATGGCAATGCCAGCATGACCGCGCGTGTGCCCCACCAACGGGATTAGCAAAATCTCCGGCGGCAACCCGTCGAGGTCGCGGACAGCTTCAAAACCAAACCAAGGTTCGCCACCCGCCGAATAGTATTTCCACCGTTTGACTTCATCCCACTGCCCCGGACGATAGCGCCTTTTTGTGATGAAACCGTGCCGATCCTGTGCGGCATCGATTTCAGCCTGCATGACATGTACCGTTGCTTCAGGGAAATCCTCTAGACCACCGGCATGATCGAAATCGAGGTGGGTTAGCACAATATGGCGCACATCGCTTGGTGAAAATCCGAGCTGTTCAATTTGATGGATGGCCGTGTACTTGCGATCGAACT
The DNA here is from genome assembly GCF_036702415.1 of Microcoleus sp. D3_18a_C4. Classification (NCBI taxonomy): domain Bacteria; kingdom Bacillati; phylum Cyanobacteriota; class Cyanophyceae; order Oscillatoriales; family Microcoleaceae; genus Microcoleus; species Microcoleus sp. D3_18a_C4. The sequence continues at coordinate 21,170 of NZ_JAUBTI010000022.1, forward strand.
GGATATTATTAAAATGGACGAAAAACGGGCTGAGCCGGGAGTAAGGGGACTTGATATCGCGCAATCCGAAGCCCGTATCAATCAGAACCAGTCCCTGATTCGTTTCAACAAGCAGACAGTGGCAGACGAGGTGAGCCGTCAGGCCGCTACTGAAGCCATCGAAAAGCGCCCCTCCAATGGGACACATACAGCCACAATTGAGATGATGAATTTGCATAATTGTCCTGTACTAAATTACTTAGGCGGGAACCACTTATTCCTCAGTTCGCATCCAAGCCCGATGCTGCATAATGGCATCGATGAACGCCGGAGGAAACAGTGCTAAATCGCCACTACTGGCAGAAGTAAACACGCTTTTATCGGCAGCGACCTTACCATTATCTGCGATATTGATTTTCTTTAAATCTGCACTTAAGAATAGATCGATACCTTCACTCAAAGTGGCGATCGCTTTGCAATGCTTAAACGGAGCGGTGAGCAAATGAAATAAAATTGCAGCAGTTTTCAGGGGCTGCGGCTTGGGCCATTTGACCGCGAATTTCAAAGGTGGTACCCGCCACGTGATTTATCCGTGGAATCAATCCAAAATCGCAAATCGAAAATCACTTATTGCCCCCGCATTTATCCGTGGCGTCAATCTAAAATCTAAAATCTAAAATCTAAAATCGATTGACACTGCGGTTATGGCTGAATCGCATGAATCAAATTGGGAAACTTAAGCCCATCTTGAATCAACAAGACGGGAATATTATTTCCTGCCAGGTCATAGTGACCATCAGAGGTGTATAACTTGACTTTAAAGCCGCGCACGTCGCTTATTAGACCTCTTTTAAAAAAAATATGGTATAATAAAGGATTTGGCTTAAGTGGAGGAAATTGCAGGTTTAGCTAATTTTCAGAACCTTTTGCTCAAAACAGCATAAAATGCTAAAAAGGTGTTTTGTAGTTACACAATAAATCAATCATCAACAATCGATTTTCTCAAAATTTGAAACCGGAGCAATTTAAACGGAGATTTGGTGTCCAGATTCAAACGTTTAAAGAAATGGTTAACACTTTAGAACAATTCCGGGAATGAAAATCCTCAAGATCAACGAGGACGCCGAAACGCCTTAACTCTTGAAGAACAAGGTTTAAGCTGTTGTGCATCTAATTTGACATTCAATTTTTCTACAATTATTGTGGGACGGGCATCCTGGCCGTCTCTGTATTCAATTTAGATGCGTAGCAGCTTAGCGGCCTTGGAATATTGGCTAGAATATCGAACCTATTTTCATCGGGGGATAAATTGGGGAGTATCCCAATCAACGAGCGGGCCGAATTGTAACTAACATTGAATTCACTTTAATGAAAACGGGAAAGTTTGGTATTCCTGGGAAAAAAGCATTGTTCAAAGGTTTTGGACCTCAGCAAAGTTGTGGTAATGGATGTCACAGAAACAGCTATCGAACGCCCACAAAAAAACCGACAAAATACTATTCATTCAATAAAAAACACCACAGCCTAAAAATGCAAGTGGTGATTAATCAAGAAAGTAAACAGATTATTTCCCTAAATTTGGGACCTGGCATTGCCACTATTTCAGCTTTAAAAAAAGCAATGTTCATTTCCATCCCTCAACCGATAGTTTACAAGATAGTGGCTATCAAGGGATAAAAGATTATCACTTTAATAGCTCGACTCCTAAAAAGAAACCTAAGAATGGGAAGTTTTCTCTTTTAGAAAAAGACTACAATCGAGCTTGAACCCCGACTCGAATAGTGATTGAACATATTAATAGGAGTCTAAAAGTTTTCTGGGGCATTTGGTCAAGTCGTTATCGAAATCGTCGCCGCCGTTATGGTCTCCGTTGTAATTTGTTGTCAGCACTTTACAATTATGAGTTAGCTCTCAGGTGGAAAATTCAAAAGCTTTAATTATAACATAGAATTTTTTGCAAGAGGCCTATTAAAATACCGAGATTCCCAGTGCTTGAATAGCTTCTTGCAAAAATGAGAATAGCTGGGGTTTTGAGTCAGAACCTGTGGGCGTGCAGTACCCCACTAAACTGCGAACCAAATTTGACAACACCAGCGAAGGCTGGCTAGTGCAGCTATATAGCGCCGCCGCCTGCTCTGCGTGCTCGATTCGTCTCACGCCTGGACTTTTTTGTAGGGCGGTGGGTTCGGTCTCCTACTGGCGGTGGGGTGGTTTAACCTCCCCAGTTACAGTCCGTCCAGGACTTATGTGCCGTCAACAGCTCCCCCTGAAATGTGGATTGATTAGCTCATATCATTTCCGGTTACACTGGAATGATGTTGACGGTTGACGGTTGACGGTTGACGGTTGACGGTTGACGCCGTGAACAGTCAACGCCGTGAACAGTGAACTGGAATTTACTATTCCGATGCTAACGGATTTGATGTCAGTCATTGCTAGAAGAGTGGCGATCGCGCAACTCCTGTTCCCGATTTGGCTGATCCCATACCGTCCCCAGTGCAATATCCGTGTAGAGAGAAAATTCTGCGATCGCAATTTACACTGATATAGATATACGGGTTTTCTGAGAATCAAAGGAAAACTAATGATTTGAATTTGAAATTATTTGGCATATCCATGTAAAGCGATCGCAAATTTGTGCGAATTCAAGGATACACTTAAGTACATAGAATTTTGGCTCTTAATAGATATTGATCTATAGAAGTTACTGCGGGACAGCGACACCTTCTAGCCCCATTCGGAGATCGGCCATCTCTGAATCCCCTGCCGACAGGTGTTCCCGTAACACCTGTCGGCAGGGTTGAAGCGCTGCACCCTTACTTCTTAAAGCTCACCGATCACAATAATCGCTCTTCGTTAGAGGAGGCGGAAGGAGGTATTCATGGATTTTTTTTCCTTGTTCTTAATGGACTTCGTTAAGCAGTTGCAGTCCCCAACACTCGGGTTTTTGATTGGTGGTATGGTCCTTGGCGCTCTCGGTAGCGAATTGGTAATTCCAGAGGCGATTTCTCAGATCATCGTCTTCATGCTGCTCATGAAAATCGGTCTGACGGGTGGTCAGGCGATCCGCAATTCCAACCTGACGGAGATGGTGTTACCAGCAGCGTTTGCTGTAGCAGTAGGGATTCTTGTTGTATTCATCGCGCGCTATACGTTAGCCAAGCTGCCGAAGGTCAACACCGTGGATGCGATTGCGACCGGGGGATTGTTTGGTGCTGTGAGTGGCTCTACCATGGCTGCAGCCCTGACGCTACTGGAAGAACAAAAGATGCCATACGAGGCATGGGCTGCCGCACTCTATCCCTTCATGGATATCCCAGCGCTCGTAACGGCGATTGTGGTGGCCAACATTTATCTCAACCAGAAGAAGGGTAGTGCAGCAGCCCACTCTACCGTGCAGGAGTCTTTCAGCAAGCAGCCCGTTGCAGCAGGCGATTATCCCGATCAGCAAGATTATCCCCGCAATCGGCAAGAGTATCTCAGCAAGCAGCAGAAGCCTGCGGATAATGGGGTCAAAATATGGCCGATCGTGCAGGAAAGCCTCCAGGGTCCTGCCCTATCGGCAATGTTGCTCGGCATTGCTCTTGGCCTGTTCACCCAGCCGGAAAGTGTCTATAAAAGCTTCTACGACCCCCTCTTCCGCGGCTTGCTTTCGATCTTGATGCTGGTCATGGGTATGGAGGCTTGGTCAAGACTGGGCGAACTACGTAAGGTGGCCCAGTGGTACGTCGTGTATAGCGTAGTGGCACCGCTGGTGCATGGGTTCATCGCCTTCGGTCTCGGCATGATTGCCCACTACGCCACGGGATTCAGCCTGGGCGGTGTTGTGATCCTGGCCGTCATCGCCGCCTCCAGTTCAGACATCTCCGGTCCGCCCACGTTGCGAGCCGGGATTCCGTCGGCCAATCCCTCCGCCTACATCGGCGCATCCACAGCCATCGGTACACCCATTGCGATCGGCTTGTGTATACCGCTCTTCCTCGGGCTGGCCCAGGCGATAGGCGGCCGCTAATCCCAGACGGGTCCCTGTCTGTCGGCGCTCCCTTGACCCGGCAGACCAAGCGACTCAATATATAAGATCAACATACCTAGGTAAGGAGGTAATCAACATGCCCAAGGCAGCCAAAAAGCTTGTCATCGTCACGGAAAAGATTCTGCTCAAAAAGATCGTCAATATCATCGAAGAAGCCGGGGCAACCGGTTATACGGTTCTGGAAACCGGCGGTAAAGGCAGTCGCAACGTGCGCTCGTCGGGACAACCCAACGTTTCTGACATCACGGCGAATATAAAATTCGAGGTGCTCACCCCGGATCGGGATATGGCCGAGAATATTGCGGATCAGGTCGCAGTGAAGTTTTTCCTCGATTTTGCGGGGATGATCTATATCTGTGACGCGGAGGTACTGTACGGGCACAGTTTCTGTGGACCAGACGGCTGTTGAATCGAGACGACACAGACCTAAAAAGCCGGGGCATGACCCCGGTTTTTAGTAGCCGTATTTCTGGCCTGCGGGACTTGGGTCTCAGTTGCAGTCCCCAACGCTCGGCTTTCCGATCGGTGGTATGGTCATTGCCGCTTTATCTAAATTTGAAACCGGAGCAATTTAAACGGAGATTTGGTGTCCAGATTCAAACGTTTAAAGAAATGGTTAACACTTGAGAACAATTCCGGCTAGAAAATCCTCAGATAAACGAGGACGCCGAAACGCCTTAACTCTTGAAGAACAAGTTTTAGCGGCCTTGGAATATTGGCTAGAATATCGAACCTATTTTCATCTGGGGACAAATTGGGGAGTATCCGAATCAACGATTTTCCGAATTGTAACTAACATTGAATCAACTTTAATGAAAACGGGAAAGTTTGGTATTCCTGGGAAAAAAGCATTGTTCAAAGGTTTTGGGCCTCAGCAAAGTTGTGGTAATGGATGTTACAGAAACAGCTATCGAACGCCCACAAAAAAACAGACCAAATACTATTCATTCAATAAAAAACACCACAGCCTAAAAATGCAAGTGGTGATTAATCAAGAAAGTAAACAGATTATTTCCCTAAATGTGGGACCTGGCATTGCCACTATTTCAGCTTGAAAAAAAGCAATGTTCATTTCCATCCCTCAACCGATAGTTTACAAGATAGTGGCTATCAAGGGATAAAAGATTATCACTTTAATAGCTCGACTCCTAAAAATAAACCTAAAAATGGGAATTTTTCTCTTTTATAAAAAGACTACAATCGAGCTTGAACCCAGGCTCGAATAGTGATTGAACATATTAATAGGAGTCTCAAAGTTTTCTGGTATTTGGTCAAGTCGTTATCGAAATCGTCGCCGCCGTTATGGTCTCCGTTGTAATTTGTTGTCAGCACTTTACAATTATGAGTTAGCTCTCCGGTATAAAATTCAAAACCTTTAATTATAACATAGATTGTTTTGGCAATATATCTATTGGATCTGGCGAACTGGGAAACCCTGTAACTGCAGAAAATCGCACCCGCACGGGAGTTGTTACCGCTGCTATTGAAGAATTTATGCTTTAGTTAATTCGGCAAAGGATTAATAGAGTTGAAAATAGCCAGGTGCCTTAAAGAAACCTGCGCGAACGACTTGTTTTGGAATGCGATCGCGCTCAAAATGCAGTGTTTGATCCTCGCAAAATAAAAATTTCTACCAGAGTCGCCCTCCGGGAAGCGGCCTGTAGAGAATCATTGATGTTTGTGACATCAACCCCTTGATTTGTGGTAAGAAACTCGCTAGTTTCTTGACGTGGTGGATCGAGAGCGCTGTGTTTGCTTTTTTGGTTGATTGGAGTAGAGTCACCCCTAAATTTCTGGCTTTGTGCGATCGTGTCGCTGTCTTTACAAATCCGTAAGTTGCTAACACGGGCGGAAATTATTGGTTAGCAGAGCCCGGTTCAGTAAGTTTACTGTGCAGTTCGGCAGTGACGGTATCAGGTAAAACTTTGCTCGCGCTGGCCAGAATCTTTGTCTTGAGTGAACCTGCAATGATGTTGTCCTTACCGGCCATCAAGGCTTCAAATCCCTGTTTGGCAACCTCGGCTGGATCGTCTTTCTTGTCGGCGCCGACCTTTGTGTCGTCCATTCCCGCCCGATGGAAGAAGTTAGTATCGGTTGGGCCGGGCATGAGCGAGGTGACAGTTACCAAAATAATTGGGTTTAAAGCCCCGTCCTTGTAGGACGGCTTTCTGTGTTATACTTACGCTGACACGACAGGCGTAACTATGTTGGTATTTGAGGCAAAACTTGAGGGAACGCAGCAGCAGTACCAGAGGCTAGACGAAGCCATCCGCACCGCTCGCTTCGTTCGCAATAGCTGTCTCAGATACTGGCTCGACAACTTGGGAATCGGCAAGTACGAGTTAAGTGCCTACTGCGCTGTCCTAGCCAAAGAATTTCCTTGGGCTGCTAAACTCAACTCGCAAGCGCGTCAGGCTTCTGCCGAAAGAGCTTGGTCTGCAATTGCGCGGTTCTACGACAACTGCAAAAAAGGCAAACCAGGGAAAAAGGGCTTCCCGCGTTTTAAAAAACATCAGACGCACGACTCTGTTGAATATAAAACAACAGGCTATAAGTTGTCGGATGATAGACGTACTATCACTTTCACTGATGGGTTTGAAGCCGGAAGTTTTAAGTTGTGGGGAACTCGCGACTTGCACTTCTACCAATTAAAGCAGCTTAAGCGCGTGCGTGTTGTTCGTAGAGCCGACGGTTACTACGTTCAGTTTTTGATCGACCAAGAACGACTAGAAAAGAGAACGCCAACTGGTAAAACACTAGGTTTGGACGTTGGTTTGACTCACTTCTACACAGATTCAGACGGTCAAACAATTGAGAATCCGCGTCATCTGAGAAAGTCCGAGAAAGCTCTCAAACGACTGAATCGGCGTCTTTCGAGAACAAAAAAAGGCTCCAAAAATAAAGCCAAAGCAAGAAACCGATTAAGTAGAAAGCACCTCAAAGTAAGTAGACAACGTAAAGATTTTGCCGTGAAATTGGCAAGATGCGTAATCCAGTCTAGCGACTTGGTTGCCTACGAAGATTTGCAGGTGCGAAATATGGTCAAAAATAGAAAGCTAGCTAAATCTATTTCTGATGCTGCATGGTTTGCTTTCCGTCAATGGTTGGAATATTTCGGCAAAGTGTTTGGAGTGGTAACAGTTGCTGTACCACCGCACTACACTTCGCAAAATTGTTCTAACTGTGGGGAAATCGTCAAAAAGTCTTTGAGTCAAAGAACGCACCGCTGCCAACATTGCGGTGTTGTACTCTTACGTGACTGGAATGCCGCAATCAACATACTTGAGTTAGGACTTCGTACCGTGGGGCACACGGAAACGTTAAACGCCTCTGGAGACATCGACCGCTGCATTGGTGAGGCAACTCCTCAATGTAAGTCGAGTCGTGGAAAGAGGAAGCCTAAACAGTGATGTTTAGAATCCCCGACCGTTTACGGCGGGGAGGATGTCAAACCTGTATCTTTTAACTCATTGCGGAGTGCCTCGGAAAACGAGTGGATGAAGGCTTTGGATGCTGCATAGACTGCCTCGAATGGGCCCGGCATTAGGGCGGCAATCGACGAAGTGAATAGAATCCGTCCCTGGCCTCGATCGACCATATCCTTAACTACCCGTTTAGCCAAATGCACAGACGAGACAACGTTGAGGTTAATTAGATTTAGTTCGTCCTTTAAGTCTGTCTCGCGGGCAAAGTCGCCACCGACGCCGACACCGGCATTAATTGCGATCGCATCCACTGGCCGATTAGTCGCTTTTATCTGGTTGTAGAGCGTCTCAACACCGTCGTAGGTAGCGAGGTCTGCCTGCACTGTCTCGACTTTGGCACCGAGCCCCTCAAAGGCTTGAGCCGCTTCCTTGATGCTCGCTCCGGTGGCGGTGACTAGGAGATCGAATCCGTTTTGAGCGAACTGTTTGGCGAGTTCGTAGCCGATACCGTTAGAGGCACCCGTCACGACAGCCAAGGGCCGGGTCAACGAACTGTTTATAACCATCTAAAATCCTCTGTAACTGCTTCACGCTCGTTTGTTTAGGCTTGCTTCTCTGTGTACCCGACAATCTTTGTGGACGGTGGGCTTTCAACTTTTACAATGCTAGGAAGGTAGAAGTGCGATCGCATCTTTCCCAGGACATAAGCTGTTAGGCATTTAAAGACGGTATAATCGCAAACAAGCTTCATCCAATTAGTCTAAAAATGCCTGCATAGAATCAACTCAGAGAAAGAGCAAATAGAGAAACTATCGAAAGCCTTAAAAAACGCATAAAATGGGAATTTTATATCAAAAATTATGATTTTCTTACTGACTGATGCAATAAACTATAGCAATCCTAAATTATTTGCATAATTATTTAGGATTGCTATATATGTAGAAAATGCGCGTAGATATGACTAATAACTCTTTTGATAATTATTGGGGAGCCGCCATTATCTGGCGCTAAATCGGATGCGATGAGAGACGGGAGATGGAAGAGGGGAGATTGACTCGGAAGATTAATCCTGGGCTAAAAACATTTATCTCTGGTGGAACGGGCAGGAGGCTTGCCCAGGGATAACAGTGGCTGATGTCAGTTATAACTCACATCTTGCACCATTCTCAAGAACAGGCAAGATGCCTGTTCCACAAGAAAATCTACTCTTTGTGGAACAGGCATCTTGCCTGTTCCTAAAAGGCTAATTGAGAATGGTGCAAGATGTAAGTTATAACTGAATCTCAGGCACTGTTCTCAATCAGACCCAATCAACCTGGTAACAGCGACGAAAAATTTCAGATACCAGGTCGATCGCACAGCAAGAAACCAAGCGGAGGACGCCAAGAGTGTAAGATGTCAGTTATCACCAATACTTTCTGTTGGCGATTGCCCGACGGCACCGAAAATTGAAAATCTATGACAGCCAATTGCTGATTCTGCTGGCTTCATGTTATAGTGGTTTTCCAAGAATTAAATTCGGTTGCGTAGTTTGTTGGTGTTTATTTACAAGCGTCTCTCCGAATCTAAGTCTCTGCACCCTAATGATTCTGGAGATTTTATGTCGATTTACGTGGGTAATCTTTCATATGAGGTAACATCAGAGGACCTCAACGAAGTATTTGCCGAGTACGGTACTGTAAGCCGCGTCCAAGTGCCAATGGACCGGGAAACAGGCAGGATGCGGGGTTTTGCTTTTGTGGAAATGGCAAGCGAGGCAGAAGAAGCAGCAGCCATCGCAGCTTTAGACGGTGCTGAGTGGATGGGCCGTGACTTGAAAGTCAACAAAGCCAAACCTCGCGAAGACAACAAACGCCCGGGTGGCGGCGGCTGGGGCGACAAAGATCGTTCACGCGGACGCTACTAAACTTTGAGACTGAAAATTTGAGTTTTGGTAGTTGACGGCAGGTGCGAATGCTGCTTTTTTTTCGGGTTGTTCGATCGACCCATCAAATAAAACTCCCAAACCTCTCGCATCAGTTTTGCCCCCTCCTTCGAGGGGGCTTTGTTTTTGGCGAAAAATCCCGCGAGGTACGTCGGCGGTGCAGTTCCCAGTCTAGTTCGTGATTCGGTACCCTCTTAACTGCTTTTTTTAAGAGGCTGTCGGGATTTCGCGGCTCGACTCCTGTAAACTCTCAAACTAGAATTAAGCAGCAAGAAAAGTTAGAATAACGGCAAAACTGAATATTGCCCAGAACAGCCAAACTATCTTTACCGAAGATTAGTCGAGAAAACCAGCCGAATATCAGCCAATATCTTGATTTTGCCTCAATAAAGATGTCCAAGGTCTACAGCACGGCGGAACTCATTAAAATCCTCGAAGAAGAGCGCCAAGCCTGCTTGCATGGGCGGCGCCTCAACTTGACTGAAACTCCTGCTACAGGCAACCCCGTGATTGACCGCTTTCTCAAATCTGAGGGAGTTCAGAAGTTCACTGCTTATCAAAATTTTAAGGCTGCGGTGCACGAATACCAGCGGGAACATCAAGTTTCTGGGGTTGTCTGGCGGGAAATCGCGGTTAAAGGCAATACTCTACGCTATCCGGCAGTGGATGACGAATTAATAGCTCTACCGGTTGATTTGATTACGTTGAAGGCAGCTAAGATTTCTATGTTGGAATTCTGGCAGCAGGTAACTGCCGGGATGGATTTGTATTTAAGCATTAACAGCGGAAAGGATTTTCGATCGATCGAGCCGGTTGATGTAGAAGCTATAGCCCAGCGCACAGAATGGGCCAATCTCTCCAAGTGGGAAAAGTTGGATTTTCTAGAAATTTTGTTGCAGTTGGGCTGGGGGAAGCCGGAGGAAGCTTATTATAAGCGGGGATGGCCAACCTCGGGCAGTGAGTACATTCACGCCGTCAAACCCGGACAGCGGCCGATTTGTTAATTAGTCAGTAGTCAGTAGTCAGTAGTCAGTAGTCAGTAGTCAGTAGTCAGTAGTCAGTAGTCAGTAGTCAGTAGTCAG
>NZ_JAUBTI010000022.1:31712-59124 GCF_036702415.1 Microcoleus sp. D3_18a_C4
TAGTCAGTAGTCAGTAGTCAGTAGTCAGTAGTCAGTAGTCAGTAGTCAGTAGTCAGTAGTCAGTAGTCAGTAGTCAGCAGTCAGTAGTCAGTAGTCAGTAGTTACTGATTATTGGGAGATATTCAAAACAAATAACAAATAACAATTGGCAATTGGCAATTGGCAACTGCCAACTGCCAACTGCCAACTGCCAACGGTCAACTGTCAACTGACATCTGACAAAGCATCAAGCCAAACCACTGATTTGGATCTGTCCAAACCTGCACTGGCATTAAACCCCGCTGCGACAGTTCTTTTTTTACAGTATTGAGATTGAACTTGCGCGATATTTCGCTGCGGATAGTTTCTCCCGCTGCAAATTCAACCGTTAAATTGAGAGAACGCAAGTGCACTGTTTGCGCTTTTTTACTTTTCAAGTGCATTTCAATTTGACATTCCTCTTGATTGTAAAAAGCCCAATGCTCGAACTGTGATAAATCAAAATTTCCCTCATATTTTCGATTTAAATGTCGCAGCATATTCAAGTTAAATGCTGCCGTTACTCCTTGACTGTCATCGTAGGCAGGCTCTAAAATATCCTTAGATTTGTCCAAGTCAATTCCCAGCAAAAAATACTCTCCCGGCTGCAGTGCACCGACAATTTGCGAGAAGAATACATCGCATTCTTGAGCGTTGAGATTGCCGAGGGTACTGCCTAGAAAGCAAATCATTCGGGTTGGCAACGGCGACGGTGCAATTTTAGCTAAGGCTAATTCGTAAGTGCTGACAAGTCCGTGAATGTGGAGCGACGGATAATCTGCTAACAGTTGACAAGCGCTGCTTTCTAGGATAGTAGGACTAATGTCGATCGGCAAATAGTGCAGGGGATATTCCAGTTGACTGTAAGCATCAAGGAGAATCCGAGTTTTGGTGGAACTGCCGCTGCCGAGTTCGACGATTTCGCAGGGGCCCGTTAAATTGGCGATCGCCCCCGCGCACCCCTGCAAAATTGCCGTCTCAGTGCGTGTCAAGTAGTATTCCGGCAACTGGCAAATCAACTCAAACAGCTTCGATCCGCGATCGTCGTAGAAATACTTTGGAGGCAGGGATTTGGGGGTTTGAGTCAACCCCCTAACTGCATCGCTGCCAGCATTGATTTCTGCGGGTGTCAGTGCCGCAGCGCTCACCAGCCGCTCTAAGTGCAGCCGGTTTTCCTTCGTTGAGGCTGAGTTTGTCGTGTCGGACAGTCTTGGGGATTTCATAAAGTAATTTTTAGATGCACACATGGGTATATCACGCAGTCGCGTTGCCAAATATCGCGCTCAAGTCAGATTTTTCAGGTCACTCTCCATTCTCTATTCTCTCACCCGATGGCGATCTCATCCACAATTAAAACTTAAAATTTATCCACAAAAATTATTGAATACTTAACAAAACTTGTTTTACCTTGAGCTTGTTACATGGAAAAAAGTTAGGCATTTCGCAAACAAATTTTGTCTCCAATTCCCTCTCCAGCCATTGATCTGATGTGGGAGCATCTCAGTTTTGTAAAAAGCATTTTTTTATTGTAGTGCGAGCGTCCCCGCTCGCGTATTGTACAATACGCGAGCGGGGACGCTCGCACTGTAAATGCAAAACTGAGATGCTCCCATCTGATGTTCGTCAAATAAGCTTTCTAAGACAAGTATTAAGGAATTTGTTAAGTTGAAAAGTCTGATGACTAAATTCCTTAATATGAACAAATTTGATGGTAATTATAATTACCTAGCCAACTACTTAGCGCAGCGAAAACCAGCAATAATTTGCCGCACGCCCGGATAGTACCAATTCCGAAAGGTCGATCGCAGTGCCTGCGGAAAAGTCGCCCAACTCCCGCCTTTCAAAACCCGGTGTTCTCCATCAAAATAAACTTGAGAATATCCCCTGTAAGGATAACTTTCAAATCCCGGATAGGCATCAAAGGTTGAAGCAGTCCATTCCCAAACATTCCCCAACATATCCCAGCAACCAGCAGCACTTGCTCCTTTGGGAAAGGCATCAACTGGCGAGGTATTGGCAATATTATTGCCGTGATTGCACAGGCTGCCGTTTGGCGGTTCTTCTCCCCAAGGATAGATGCGATATGTTTGATTTGTGGCATCCCAACTCGCAGCTTTTTCCCATTCGGCTTCCGATGGCAAACGCTTGCCGATAAAGTTGCAGTAAGCTTCGGCTTCGTACCAACTCACGCCGCAGACTGGATGGTTGTTGAAAGCTGGATTTTCTGACCAGTAAAGCGGTTGAGAGACGGCTTCGCCTTGCAGCCATTTCCAGCCGTCCGCTGACCACCAATCAGGGTTTTGATAGCCGCCGGATTCCATGAAATCTCGGTATTGACGGCAAGTGACGGGATAGCGATCGATCGAGTATGCTTCTAAATAACACAGGTGGCGCGATCGCTCATTATCCAAAGCCTCAGCAGCATCGCTTCCCATGTAAAATTCTCCGCCCGGAATTTCAATCGCCGAATCGGTAATTGGGAATTGGGAATTGGGCATTGGGAATTGGGCCTTGGGCCTTGGGAATTTCTGCTGCTTTATTCCTCGCTTTATTCCTCTGTGTCGTAGAGAATTAATCCGTGTATCCGTGTCCAAATCCGTGTCGTGCCTTCCTTCCTTCTTCCTGTGCATTTGCAACACGAAAGCAACTGTTTCGCAGTGCTGGCTTTCGTGCTGAATAATAAACCGCCAGAGACGTTCTTGCTCGTCGATCGGCGCTACTTCCAAATAATCTAACACCTTTTTTCTCACCGCGTCCAGATATAATTCAACTTCACGTAACGTCGGCAGAAAAACCCGTTGTTTTTTCGGCAAAATATCAGCAGCAAACAGTTGGTGATACTGAGGAAAGACTGGTTCCAACCCAGCACATCGCTGCAACAGCCACAAATCCTCAGTATAAGCAATGTGACCTAAGTGCCAGCCAACTGGACTGAAATCAGGATGAGCTTGACGGCAAAAAGTATCATAATCGATGTCTGCAAATAGCTTGAAAGTGCCGCTGCGACACTGCTGCAAATCGCGATAAATTGCCTCTCTACAAGATTGGATAGATTTCGATATCACGCTCTACTCCGGTACTGATAATGCTCTGGACTGGACACTCGTGCCAATTGCCAGCAAATAAAGGTTCAGAAGCAATAATGACAGAATTCGGGAAATTTAAATCGTCTCGCAGCCAATAGAGGGAAGGAGGGGTTTTTTGGGAAGCAAAGCGAGAGGCAACGAGCTGGTGTCCGTCGCTGATAATTATATTAGCTGAAAATTCTACTTGGTGAAAGTTTGCTAGCTCGGCCAAAGTTTTCAGCGAGTTTTGCAAAGCTGCTTGTATGGTCAGATTTCCGGCTGTCAATTCATTGACAAACAAGGCGAAGATATGCTCAGAATCTGTAGTACCGTTAATTGATTGATACAGCGTATCGCTGAGCCGATCGCGAATTGGTCTGTAAAGAGTTTGCCGAAAATTTTTCACGAAGCCGTTGTGTACGAACAGCAGGCGATCGTTCTGAAACGGCTGACAGTTGCTCAAATCTACAGCTTGTCCTGAAGTTGCACTGCGAACATATCCGATCGCGCATCCAGATTCAACGTATCGACTGATACTCGGAAGGTTAACGTCGCTCCAAATTGGCTGTACATTTTTATAAGTAAACGGGTCAGTATCTAGGTGCGGGTGATACCAACCAATACCAAAACCGTCAGCGTTGAGTAGGCCAGAAGTCATTTCGCGGGGATCGTAACTCTGCACAATTAGGGAATGTTCCGGCTTGTACAGAATAGCATCAAGTAAAATCGGCTCCCCGAGGTAGCCAAGCAAACGGCACATAAAATTTTTGCAGCAATTTGATTAGCATTGTAAGTCATTAGCCGAAAAATTGCCCGATCGCCCATCTTCAGCCCTGGGAACAAGGTTTTTTGTAGCCCGCTGCCAGCATCGCAGTACAAACGATACAGTTAAGGTAGAACCCCTGCAGCATAAGGAGACTCTTGAATGTTCCTCGACGAACTCATCCCAATGGCGAAAGAATTGATCGAACAGCCGATCGCCTTCGCGGGCGGATTTTTATCTGGCCTGCTTCGACTCAACCTTCACGAAGATCCCGTTAAAAGCTGGATCGACGAGCAAGCTGGTTCAACTTCCTACACTACTCCCCCAGCCGAACCCACCAACGGTAAAAGCACGGGGCCTCAGTCAATCTCGATCGACTAAGGAAAAGCAGTAACATCCTCCCAACGCCAAACTGATTACAGTTATGGCGTGGGCTTCCAAACTTCACAGTTTGGCTTTTCGCGTTTTTCCCTTACGGGATTTCCACACTTGGCTAGACTGAATTGCTCACTTCCCGCTAGAAACTCTGCACAGACACTTTCGATTCCCGTATAGCCTTTCTCAGATAGATGAATTACAATAACAGCAGTGTGTAAACCAGTTCCCAATATTTGGCTGAGAAAGTTGACGAAATGCAAACTCGATCGCCTTTCCTAATTATTGATAATTTGTTGTGTTGATAAAAGTGAAAATATTTTTTAGTTTTGACCATAATTTATCAGGCTTATGATAAATCAGGCGCAGGGGGCGACAAGTATATTGCTTTCGCCCTTCTTCTTGATTACTTTCTTTACTTATTTGGCCTCTTTGTATGACCATTTTCCATCACTACCAAAGCATTTTTCCATAGTTTCGGTAGGTAGGCGGAGCAGAAAATCCTCAAATGTAATTGTATCATTTTCCTTCTTAAATTAACTTATATTAGAACTTTATGAACCATATAGCAATCCTAAATAAATCGTAATTTTTTTACCCCTCCCCAACCCTCCCTGAAGCCGCGGGGAGGGAGTAAGAAATTCACAAATGATTCGAGGATTGCTATACCTTGTTAGTCGCTTTGTTTCCGAAGATGCTTGGTGATCCGTCGCCCACCTATCACTGATCTGATGAAAATCAAGTATTGTTCAGGGGTGGGATTCCTCGCCGCCCCAAAACTCATCTCCTCACTCATCCGCAGGGCGAGTGAGGATATGAGTTTTGATTAAGCTAACTATTGCAGCCAGTACCAAGGGTTGGTCAGTCCGGCAAACCCTTTTAGTCAGAGTCGATCGCCCAGTTGTATGGTAGATAGCACTTGACAGTTAAATTAAAAGGTTATTATGTATAGCACAACAAGTTCAGTTCGATCGACATGACTATCTACATTGGAAATCTGTCTTACCGCGCCACCGAAGAAGACCTGAAAGCAGTATTTGCAGAATACGGCACAGTCAAGCGAGTTGTCTTGCCTACCGACAGGGAAACCGGTCGGATGCGCGGTTTTGCATTTGTTGAGATGATGGAGGATGCCCAAGAAGACGCTGCAATTGCCGAATTAGACGGTGCAGAGTGGATGGGGCGCCCCTTGCGAGTGAACAAAGCTAAACCGAAAGAAGAGGGAAATCGAGGCGCAGGTATCAAAAGAAACGACGGATATTAGTCTGCGATGCGGCGGTTGACATCCTCTCGAAACCCACCTGATGCACCAGTGCGCCAGTAGCGCCGAATTGCAAACAGCAGTTGATTTTGGGGATGCAATGTCAAATCCGCTGCACAAAAACATCGATTCTTTAGGGGCTGCACTTGATTCATACTTTTTGAGAAAGACAGAATTTATGCACGCTAGTCTAGAAACCCGATTTCTTCCCGGATACCTCGCTGCTAAAACCAAGATTTATCAGGAGAAACCGGGTTGATGAGCCGCAGTCTTAGAAAGAGTAAACTCGCCCTTTTTCATCAATATAAACTGATCGGTCTTGCCTAGTGCTGCCGTCGGCTCTGGTGATGCGAATCGTCACAATGTTTGTCTGCGAGTCAACATTATAGTCGTATTTCAAAGTTGTGGTTCCTCTTGCGACATTAATCGGAATATTGGCAATGTCGCCGGTGCGATTGCTGATGCGAACAATGATGTTTCTGCTGGCTCCGACGGGCAAGGATGACAAGCTGGCACCTGATTGACCGTATTCTAGGTTTAATCCAGTTTCATTTAACAGTCTTAGGGTAATGTTGCGAGTATTGTCAACCTGCGCTTGAGGTTGCCAGAATCCGGGTTTTTTGCCACCGTCAGTTGCAGGTTGAGAAAATGCTGGGTGAGGAGGCATGAAGGCCAGGGCGGCAAGTATTGCTGCGGTTGCAATAATTTTTGATTTCACGGTTTTTACCTCCATGTCAAGAATTGGTGATATTTCTATCCTAGCTTTAAAATCGGATGTTAGTGGAAGGAAGTTCGGCAACGGATTATGTAACGGATGTAACTTATATCTTGCACCATTTGCAATAAGCTTTTTATGGACGGGCAGGATGCCCATCCCACAATCAAATTAACTCTTTGTGGAACAGGCCGAAAAGCCTGTTCTTGAAAATGGTGCAAGATATGAGATGTAACGGATGTAACGGATGTAACGGATGTCAGGAAGAAGGAAGAAGGAAGAAGGAATAAAAGCAATAAAAGCAATAAAAGCAAGGGCTTCACCAATTAAAAATGTCCTCACTGTCTGGGCGGTTGCTATATAATTAGAAACCGGATTTCTGTAGTTGTTAATATTCCTGGACGCACGGGTTGTCTAGAAAGCCGATTTCTGAGCGGGTGGCTGCTTGCCAAAGCTATGATTTAGAGTAGAAACCGGATTTCTGAGGTAAAGTGAGTCCGGGATTTGTTAATTGTTAATTATCGATCGAGCGGCTTCTAGCAGCAGGCGCTGTTCGGCGCGGACGATCGCCCTGCTAGTTTGTTCTACAGCATCGACATTGACCGAAATAGACGAAATCCCCCACCGCACGAAGGATTCAACTGTATGGGGATACAATGCGGGAGCGTCGCCGCAGATCGAGCAAGGAATGCCGGCAGCCCTCGCCTGAAGGATTAATTGTTCGATCGCCCTCATCACTGCTCGATCGCGCCCGTTGAAAGCACCTGCTACCTGGTCGGAGTTGCGGTGAATGCCTAACAGAAATTGGGTTAAATCGTTGGTGCCGATGGAAATTCCTTGAACTCCGGCTTTTACGTAATCTGGTAATAAAAATAACACCGAAGGAACTTCCGCCATAATCCACATTTGAAACTC
The DNA here is from genome assembly GCF_036702415.1 of Microcoleus sp. D3_18a_C4. Classification (NCBI taxonomy): domain Bacteria; kingdom Bacillati; phylum Cyanobacteriota; class Cyanophyceae; order Oscillatoriales; family Microcoleaceae; genus Microcoleus; species Microcoleus sp. D3_18a_C4. The sequence continues at coordinate 38,825 of NZ_JAUBTI010000022.1, forward strand.
TGTAGAGCGGTTTTTCCAAACAGTTTCTAAGCGCTGGCGGCAGTAGATAAACTCGTCAACCGAGCGCACGAAAGGCAAAATTAAATTAACATTGGTATGACCTGACTCGCAGACTTTTTGAAGTACGCATAGTTCCCAATCAAATAATTCCGGTTCAAAGGTATAACTGAAACTGCCGTGGGCGCCTGACTCGCGTAAGTCGAGAGATCGATAAAATATTGGCTGCGGCGAAACGGCAGCAGCAAACAAGCTGAGGCAATCCGCCATGCGATCGACAAATTCCGATTGGCGGCCGTCTTGCAGCCAAACTTTGGGGTTTTCACAGTCCAAAGCTTCTAATGCCATTAATTCCGATCGCAGCAATCCGATGCCGTCTATTGGCAGATTTTTGAGGCGGTCAATCGAACTTGTTTGGCTGACATTAACTAGCAGTTGAGTCGCCGTTGGTGGGCCCCAAACATATTGAGTAGACTCAGATTGTCGAGCTTTAGACGCCCAATTGGACGATCGCTCGGAGGTAGAAGATTGGTGTTTGGCTATTGACATTTTGGCTGCTGTACTGTATATATCTGCCTTTTTTGCTGTGTCCCGAAGTCGGCGGCTGTCTCCTGTCTCGATCGCATCCTGTTGGGTGAGGGCAAAAACTTCTCCGCTATCGCCGTCTACCAAAACCGAATCGCCGGAGGCGATCGCCCGCGTGGCCCCGGCAACTCCCACAACGGCGGGAATCCCCAATTCTCTCGCTAAAATGGCGCCGTGGCAGGTCATGCCTCCTTGTTCCGCAACCACCCCAGCAGCAACTTTCAGCCAAGGCAGCCAATTCGGATCGATTGTCGGGGCTACCAAAATGCCTCCGGCTAAGAATTCCGCGTTTTCTGGGTGGGAATTAGTCATAACTTGGGCAATTGCTTCGGCTTTTCCTGATGCTGCTGCCAAACCTCTGAGTATCGCAGGAGTTCGGGCTGGGGCGATCGAGTTTCGGTGCGGGAGGGATCTCGGATTTTCCTCTACCGGCGCAGCTTTTTCCGCTTTCACAAGACGAACTTGAGTGAAATAAAACTGCGGTTCGCCGCTGTTTGCTGTCTGGTTTAGCGTCCACTCCAAAATTAAATCCGAGTCAAATTCTGCGATCGCTTTTTTACTCAATTCAATGATTTCTTGCAGTTGCCATTCCTCTAACACGTATTCTGTTTGTGCTTCCTCTCCCAGCGCTAAAACTTGCACGCAACAATCAGCAAAATCAGGAATTATAAATGGAGAATCGGGAATTGGGAAAGCAGCAAACTTGCCCAGCAGCAGTTTTTTTTTCGGTTCACCATCGCCGACTTTGAGATTGTAGGCTAATGTTTTGTAACCGATCCGCTGGAATTTAACCGCGCTTGTTTCCGGCTGCACTTGATAGTAATCGGGGATGGTTTCTCCCCTAGCGAGGGACAATCCCAAACCGCTGGTGGCTTGGATTTCCCACTGTGCACCCGCCTTTGTTTTCACCTCGCCCGCGGCGATCGCTTCTTGAAGTGGCTGCACCAAAACTGCGGGATTGATTTGCTGTACCCGCAGGCCGCACCGCTGCCAGTAAAATAGACTTCGGGCTCTGAACATTTCTGCCCAAGCTCGTTTGAGTCCGGCCCCAATGGCTTCGGGTTCTGCCCGTACTGCCTGAGATTCCAAAATGCCGACTGTTTTCGGGTTCCAGGAAGTCAGGGAAGGGCGAAAAATTAAGGCTGTGGAGTTTAAGTTTGACTGTGAGTTGAGTTGAGAAACCGCAGACTCTAGGGTGGAGAGCAGTGAATCTGGCAGTGTGCCGGCGAGGATTTGGTGGCGGATGCTGCGGGCGATCGATTGCAGTTGTCTGGGTTCATCGACATTCAAGTGCAGGGAAGAGTGTGGCCAGTCAGCAAACAGCGGTTCTAGGCACTCGATCGACTCTAAAAACTGCCAGAATGTGGTGGCCGGCACGACAAAACCCGGTACAACAGGATGATTTTTCTGGAGCAAAGAGCTCAAGTAAAATGCTTTTTCTCCCACTGCATATCTGTCGGAAGGTTGAATTTTGTCTAACCAGTAGAGGTTTTTCACGCTGCGAGCCTGTCGGTGGAAACTGATTGAAGTTGAAAGTTTTTCCCATTAATCACTTACGATAATTTTAGGATGAACAAGCGAAAATGGACGGGATTAGTCAAATCTTTTCTCAATCTATTTCTTAAGTCTAACTGTCCTCTTTGTCAGCGACCGGCCGCCGAAGAGTTTTGTTTGTACTGTCACAAGCAACTTCAGCGATGTCAGTTAAGCGATCCGGGTCGATTTTGGCATTCAGAGCAGCGTGTTTTTGTGTGGGGTGAGTACGGCGGGGCTCTCAAACGGGCGATCGCAGCTTTGAAATATGACGGCAATCCGCAATTAGCGAAACCTCTAGGCGGCTGGCTGGCGGAAGCTTGGCTGAGTTTTCCTGAATTAGCTATAGACAATTTAACAGTTGTACCGATTCCCCTGCACAAAGAAAAGCTCAAGCAGCGCGGTTTTAACCAGGCGGAACTGTTGGCTGAAAGTTTTTGTGAGCTGACTGGTTTGCCTTTGCAGCGGCACGGTTTGGATCGGGTGAAAAATACTCAGGCTTTATTCGCTCTGACGCCACAGCAGCGGCAAGCGGAAATGAAAAATGCTTTAAGTTTGGGGAAAGATTTTCGCCGCCGGCGCCCGCGCGATAGAGTGCTGTTAGTTGATGATATTTACACTAGCGGTACTACGGTTAAGTCGGCAATTAAAATATTGGAAGAGTCGGGAATTTCGGTTTACGGAACTGTGGCACTTGCAACTCCGAATAAGAGCGATCGGTCAATCGATTTTAGATTTTAGATTTTAGATTTTAGATTTTAGAATTGAAGCATTGACCCCACGGATAAATTGGGGGGCAAGTTTATCGGATACAGGTTTCTTATTTCTCCACCACGGATGAATCCGGGGCTTGTATCCTTGATGCTTTCGGTAAGTTGTGACTGGCTTTAATTTTCAACAGGTTTCTAGTGAGGAAATGATATTTATCAGGATTGGCTAATAAAAAAAACTGGGAAAACTAACCGCGAAGACGCTAAGGACGCGAAGAAAGAGAAGGGAGAGAGTTTAGGCGGAAAGTGGGAATTGGTTGCTGATGTTCCATCGGCTGCCGTCGTGAAGCAGTAAAGTTAATGCCGAAGCGGTAAACTCAAAGTGGAGCGATCGCCCGGAGAATTCCAACCAAGCCGTTTGAAAATTCTCTTTAGTTAAATCGCGAAACGCTACTGTCATGTGCGGTACAAATGGGCGACTTTGAGAAACTCGATCGACAATTCCCAAATTTGCCTCCAAATAACTCATTAAATCTTGGTGAATCTCTAGCAATTCTGGCGATTTGACAACATCAGCGTAAATGACGCGGGGGGCGAAAGCGGCAAAACCGGATAGAGTAACGGGAATGGGCGGCCGGTTTGCAGAAAACTGGTTCAAACTTTCCTCTAATTTGGGAACATCCTCCGCTAACGAGTGAAAAGGAGGTTGCAGCGTGATGTGCGGCGGCGAATTCAAAGCACCGCGGCTGTTGTAGTGTTCCGCAAAATACTGTTGAATCTCAGTAATCTGGTGTTCAATATCGGGAGGCGGCACTAGGGCAATAAAAAATCGCTGTTTTGACTGGTTCATGGGATAACATCGCAGTTAAGAAAGGATGGTGCAAAATGGAATAGGTTGCATTAGCCCTAGAGCCCATTGCCGATCGCCCATTCCCAATCTAAAATATAAAATCTAAAATCCCAAATAAAAATGCCTTGGTTTGTCAAAATTGAGCAAGGAATTGTCGAAAAGCCTGTCTTTGACCAATACGTGCCAGCTCACAGAGCTTATGTCCGAGAGTTGATTTCTAAAGGACACCGAGCGAAAACTGGCTACTGGGGGCGGCGGGGCGGCGGTATGTTGATGTTTGAGGCGGGTTCGATGGATGAGGCGAAGGCGATCGTCGCTGAAGACCCGCTGGTAAAGAACGGTTGCGTTATTTATGAAATTTATCACTGGTGTGTGGTTGAAGAATAAATAACTGTGTTATACTCATAAATGAACTGGACCCACGCGATTCCAACGCCCAAATCTTGTCAGGACCGGAAGGTAGCAGCAACACGGGATGCTTGTAATAGGCGTGGTCTCCGGTTCACCCAGTTTTATGAGGTGTAGCTCCTATGCCTGGTTTCGGAGATATTTTACAAAAAGCAGTTTACCTTGGTGTCGGGCTAGCTTCCTACGCTGGTGAAAAAGCTGGCAGCAAGTTAACTGAATTACGCACTGAAGCCCAAAAGCTGGCAGACGAATTGGTGAAGCGGGGCGAGATGTCCACCGAAGAAGCTCGTCGCTTTGTTGATGACATGGTACAACAGGCTCAGCAGCAGCAGCCCCCCGTAGCCTCGGCTGGGAACGAAAAACCCGCTGAACCTCGGCGGATTGAAATTGTTTCTGAGGAAGAAGATGTCTCGGCAAAAGATGCTAAGGAGACAGGCGGCGTAGACAAGCTCCGGGAACAGGTGCAGAATTTACAAGAGGAATTGCGGCGGCTGAAGCGGGATTAAGCAGCAAAAAGCTCGCTCAGCAAAGCATGAAGGGAACTCAGGATAATACTCTTGAGTTCCCTTTTTGAATATTTCCCCTGTCAGATGTGGATCGATATCAGGACATAGGTAATAGAATTGAAAGTAGGTGCAAGCACTTCGCATGAGGCTGGCTGCACCTGTCTGTAAAATATTTTGTAATAGCCAACTGTCAAATTCATGGAAGATTGGTCTAAAGATTTTTTTGGAGTAATGGAAAATGCTGTTTCTGAAGTAGAGCAGTTTTTCAGCGAAATGGGCGAAGAGTTTGTCGAAATGCTGGACGTTTTGGCAAAAATGTCGGAAGAGTTTACAGAACAAGTACAAAATAATCTGATTAACGACATTGACGGTTATTTCAATGAATTTGACGGTTTATTTAATGAATTTATCGAACCCATAATTGAAATTTGCCGCGACTTCGACCCGGAGTTTGATGAGATAGATTTGTCGATGGTTACTTATGTAGACCCTTCGGCGACACAGCAGCCAGCTTGTCGCGGTTGTCGCAACTATCACGGTCAAGTTTACGGTGGCAATTTGTTGGTTTGTGCGATGCACCCTACTGGTGTGGAATCAGAGAGTTGTGCTGATTGGGAAACTGACAGCGATATGAATTTTTAAGGGAGTAGTTCAGTTTTTGAGGGGTTAATTGCTTATGAGAACGTCAATTCAGTCTCCGTCAAAGATTTCTCTGGAAGAGTTTCTGCTATTGCCAGAGACTAAGCCGGCTAGCGAGTATGTTGACGGTCAAATTTATCAAAAAGCTATGCCCCAAGGAAAACACAGCACGTTACAAATCAAATTTTCATCCGCTATTAATCAAGTTGGCAAACAGCAAAAGTTAGCTTTTGCTTTTCCCCAATTGCGCTGCACTTTTGGGGGATGTGCTGTTGTTCCAGATTTAGCAGTATTTGAGTGGTCGCGCATTCCTCTAAATTCTCAGGGAGAAATTGAAAATAGGTTTGAAATTGCTCCCGATTGGATAATTGAGATTTTATCGCCGGATCAAAGTTCAACTCGCGTGATTAAGAAGATTCTGTTTTGCCTCAAGAATCATACTAAATTAGGTTGGCTGATTGACCCGGAAGAAGAATTGGTAATTGTTTTTAAACCGCAGCAGGAACCTGAGATTAAAGAGAATGAAGATATTTTACCTGTACTGGATGTGCTGTCGGATTTGCAATTGTCGGCGACAAATTTGTTTGAGTTGTTAAGTTTTAATTAGAAATGAGTTACAGTTGAGTATAGGGAATTTTGCATCTAACGGCATTTAAAGGTGAATCGCTCAACGGCTAATAATTCGCAATTTGGATTTCCGAAAATGCCGCCATCGCTGCAATTGCGAGAGTATCAGCGAGTGGCGGTTGCTAATTGGTTTGCGAATCAGGGACGCGGTACGCTGAAAATGGCGACGGGTAGCGGCAAGACGATTACTGCGCTGGCGATCGCCACTGAATTATACAATAAAATTAACCTACAAGTCCTGCTCGTAATTTGCCCTTACTGCCACCTGGTGAATCAGTGGGCGCGCGAATCGGAGAAATTTGGTTTAAAACCTATTTTGGCTTTTGATAGCGCCCGCAGTTGGCAAAATAAGCTGGCTGTGGGTTTGTATGAAGTGCGATCTGGTGATAGAGCATTTCTCACAATCATCACTACTAACGCTACCTTAATGGGAGATAGTTTGCGATCGCAACTGCGCTATTTCCCAGAAAAAACCCTGATTATTGGAGACGAAGTTCACAACTTAGGCGCGCCCCGTTTAGGAGAAAGTTTGCCACGCAATATTGGACTGCGACTCGCCCTTTCCGCCACCCCAGAAAGGCATTTCGACGAACAAGGAACCGAAGCTATTTTAGATTATTTCGGCCCGGTTTTGCAGCCGGAACTTACCTTAGCCGACGCCATCCGCCAAAAAGCATTAGTACATTATTTATACTATCCAATTTTAGTAGAATTGACCGCAGCCGAAACCCGCAAGTATTCCCGCTTAACTCAAAAGATTGGCTGGGCGCTTTGGGGTGATGAAAAAGTAGAAGAAAACGATGCTTTAACGACTTTATTAATGCAGCGGGCTCGGTTAATTGGGGCGGCGGCTAATAAATTAGTAGCGTTGCGAGAATTAATGATTCACCGTCTCGATACAGCCCACACTTTATTTTACTGCGGCGATGGTGCGATCGAAGGAGGTGCCCGCCGAAATAACAACCGCCAACTAACAGAAACCGCGAAGTTATTGGGTTCAGAATTAGGCTACCGAGTTAACACTTATACTGCGGCAACTCCTTTAGCAGAAAGAGAACGATTGCGTCAGCAATTTGAGAGTGGAGAATTGCAAGGTTTAGTCGCGATTCGCTGTTTGGATGAAGGCGTTGATATTCCAGCAATTCGCAATGCTGTAATTTTAGCAAGCAGCAGCAATCCGCGCCAGTTTATTCAGCGCCGGGGACGCATTTTGCGACCGCATCCGGGGAAGGAAAGGGCAACTTTATTTGACATGATAGTTTTGCCTCCTGATTTGGGCAGAGAAACCTTAGAAGTCGAGCGCAATTTGCTGCGAAAAGAGTTGAAGCGGTTCTTGGAATTTGCCGATTTAGCCGACAATGCTGGGGAAGCTAGAGTGAAATTGCTGCAACTTCAGAGGCGTTACGGGCTATTAGACATTTGACATTTATTAAGGTTCGGTTTATGTTTGAGAAGAGAGAATTATTCGATCGCAGTTTGAGTTGCTAGTTTTTAATATTTGAAAAAAAAATGACTGAAAATCTGAATGAAAATTTGATTATGGCATTTAGATATGAAGATAGTGCGATCGCAGCCGTACCGACAAGCATTTTAGCAGAAAATCGTTCTTCTTATCAAACTCATCAGGAATTCAGCGACGTACAGGAACCTATTACTAGCGCGCCGCCGGAAGTCCGACAAATTATTGAGCGGGTATTGGAAATTGAAAAAGATAAACTGTACATGAGGGCTCCCCGCCACATTAACGATGACATTTTAAAAATTATTAAGGAAGCAATTGTATGAAGTTAATCTCAATTACTCTGTGCAACTTTCGTCAATTTTACGGCAAAAGCCCCGAAATAAAACTAGCTTGTGGTAGGCAAAATATTACAGTAATTCACGGTAATAACGGCGCGGGAAAAACTGCCTTAATGAATGCCTTTACGTGGGTACTTTACGGAAGATTTAGCGCTGCTTTTGCGGCGGAAGAACAATTAGTAAACAAGCGCGCTCTGGCTGAGGCGGAAATGGGAAAAGCCGTAGGTTGTTGGGCGGAAATTGTGTTTGAACACGACAGCATACGCTACCAAGCAAGACGAATTTGCCGTGCTTATAAAAGTGAAAACACTGTAGAACATGGTAAGGCTGAATTGTTTCTGAATGTAGCAAAAGATAACGGTCTCTGGCTGAAGCCGGATCAGCATCCCGATGATATTATCGGGCGGATTTTGCCGGAAAGTTTACATAAATATTTCTTTTTTGATGGGGAGCGAATCGAGCAAATTGTTCGCTATGACAAGAAGGCCGAAATTGCGGAAGCTACTAAGGAGTTGCTGGGGGTGGAAGTGTTGAATCGCTCGATTCGGCATTTAGGAGAAGCAAAAAAATCTCTGGAAACAGATTTAAATATAATTGGGAATGCTGAAACGAAGAAACTTTTAAAAGACAAGCAAAAACTTGAGCAAGAAGCCGATCAACTTTCGAGCCGACAAGTAGAAATAGAGCGGGAATTGGCGAACCAAGGGGAGTTAAAAAAAGCAGTTAATGGTAACTTGTTGGAACTTAGCGGTGCTGCGGATTTACAAAAGTTGCGAGACGAATTGGAAATGCAGAAAAATTTATTTAAGCAACAAATTGTACAGGCTACAGATGCTCTAAAACGAGCAATTTCTGTGCGCGGTTACGCGGTTTTTCTGTCAGATGCGGCGGCTGAATTTGAAGTGATTGTTGGGGGTTTGCGGGAATGTGGCTCGTTGCTTTCGGGGATTCAGCGGCCGTTTTTGGAAGAGTTATTAGCGCAGCAGCGGTGTATCTGCGGTGCGGAATTAGTGGAGGGTTCTGAATCTCGCCAACAGGTTAGCGGTTGGATTGATAAAGCGGGTGTTGGCGATGTGGAAGAAACAACTATTCGCATTAGCGATCGGGTAAATGAAATTAATAAACAAGTGGCTGATTTTTGGGAGGAAATTGACCGACACCAAGGCAATATCAGTCGCGACAGAACCGAACTTTCGCGGGTGGAAAATCAGTTAGACGATATTCACAACAAGCTGCGAAATTTTCCTGACGAGGATGTCAGTCGCTTGCAAAAGCGCTTGGATGAAATTGAGGCAAAAATTGGCGATTTGCACCGGGAAACAGGCTCTAACCAGCAGCAGATTGAGAGTTTGAATGCGTCGGTTGTGGCTTTGGACAAGCAAATCGACAAGCAGCAACTGAATGAGCAAAGGCAAGTATTAGCCCAGCGCCGGATTGCTGCGACTCAGGATGCGATCGCTCGCCTAACTGAAGTGCGAGATCGCTTAGAGAAACAGTTTTGTTCTCAGTTGGAAAAGCGGGTGCAAGATATTTTCAGTCAAATTTCTTTTACTCCTTATATCCCCAAGTTGAGCGATAAATACGAACTGACGCTAGTAGAAAATACGTCGGGACAAGAATCTTTGGTTGCCGCTTCTACAGGAGAAAATCAAATTCTCAGTTTATCGTTTATCGGCGGGATTATTGAGGGCGTGCGTGAGTGGAGTCAAAAAAATACTTTGATGGGCCCGGATAGCAGTACGTTTCCAATTGTAATGGATTCTCCCTTCGGCAGTTTGGACGAGATTTATCGCAAGCAAATCGCCAATAAGCTGCCGAAGTTGGCGAATCAATTGGTAGTTTTGGTAACAAAAACTCAGTGGCGCGGAGAAGTTGCTCAAGAGATGGAAAGTTGCACCGGTAGGGAATACGTGCTGGTGTACAATTCTCCGAAAGCTGATTGTGAAGAAGATGCGATCGAACTGGGCGGGACGCGCTATCCTTTAGTTAAGCGCAGTCCAAATGAATTTGAATATACGGAAATTGTAGAGGTGGATTATGACTTCTAATTCGGCAATTAGGCAGGCTTTGGAAACGGATATTTGGGTGAAAGCGACATGGGAAGAGTATCTGAATTTTGCTGAGGATTCAGCATGGGAGAAGGGTAAGTTTTATTATTATCAAAAACACATGAGGGTAGAAATGTCACCAGTAGGGCCATTGCACGGGCGTCAAAATTCAATTATGGCCTGTGTAGTTATTCTGTTTGCAACATTGAGAAATATCCGAGTAGTTCAGTTTACTAACACCAGTTTTCGCAAAGCAGGTATCGGCGAGTTTCAACCTGATTTAGCTTACTACATTGGTTCAGATTTAAGAGTGCCTCCTGATGATAGCAATTCAACAGTTGATTTGAATGAATACGATCCGCCTAATTTGGTAGTAGAAATTGGGGCATCTTCTTTTAACGATGATTTAGGCACTAAGCGGTTGCTTTACGAAAATGCAGGAATTAGTGAATATTGGGTTGAACTTGCAAACACGCGGGAGGTTTTTGCGTTTGCGATTAATGGCGGAGGTAGCGGGAGAATTCAAGAGTCGCGGGTTTTACCGGGGCTGGAAATCCGGTTAGTTGAGGAAGCTTTGAATCGGAGTCAAACCCAAGATGATGGGGAAATTAATCGCTGGTTGATTCAAACTTTTAGTCAAGGTTGAAGGGAGTTTAACGTGGAAAAAGAGTATCATAAGTTGGTGCGCGATCACATTCCTGAAATTATTCGCCAAAGCGGGAAGGACTGCGAGTTTGTAATTTTGTCGGAGGCAGAATACCGTCAAGCTTTGCTGCAGAAATTGATTGAAGAAGCGGAGGAAGCGGCAGAGGCCCACGAGGAAGATTTGGTGGCGGAATTGGCGGATTTGTATGAGGTAATAGATGCGGTGATGGCGAGTTTTGGCATTTCGGGCGATCGACTTTTGGCGGAACAAATGAAGCGGCGGGAAGCAAGAGGAGGTTTTGCACAAAAAATTATGTTGTTGCGGACATGGTGAAGTGCGCCTGTGCGGACTGTTGGATATTTGCGAGATGTATTATAGTTAGAAACTAGATATTATGGCAATGGCTGCTAACAAAATTAGAATTGCTAAAGATAAAGCGGAGTTAGTTAAATCATTAACTTTATCGGATAACAACACTGGCCCTTTCCAGACTTACGCCGATGTCATCGCTTTCGCCGCATCCTTGGGAAAGCAGCGGAAAAAACGATCGCCTTTGGGGGAAATTTCTAAACGAGAACCGGGTGCAATCGATGTTGATATTTTTGTATCCAGGGGCTACGATATGGCGATTAAGTTAATTGCGATCGCCGAAACCAAAAATCCTCAAATTCTCTCCCATCTCGACGAACAATTGGAAGCAGAACGCTTGCAAATTTTTGAAGAATATGCTAATGGCGGACTGGAAATTTTGCGAGAAGAGTTGCGGGGTGCGGCGGATTATACCGATCGCCTGTTGTTGGTTTTGATTTCGGAAAGAGACAACCAACATCGGTCAAATGAAGAATTCGATTTAAGCAAGTTCTTATTTTAATAGGTTCCCAATGAAGCACATACCAAAAGATATAATCCAGAGAGGCTTAAAGCAAGCTGCAAAATTTCTCGCTTACAGTTACTCAGGATTCATTATCTGCTATTTCCTTCTCAAATTAATTTTTTGGGATCGACTGTGGATTATTGCCTTAATTAGCACTTTTAGCCCCTTAATTTTATTCCCAATTTTCTTGCTTCCGATCATCGGAGTGTCAATTCTCAAAAAAAGATGGTTCACTATTATTTCTGCGATCGCCTGCATTCTCCTCATAAGTTGGCTGCACATTAAATACTTTTCTCCCGCACCAATAAATATCACCAATTCGCAGCCCAGCATCAAAATTTTATCCCATAACCTCAGTTGGTATAAAACTCAGTCACCTACTTTATTTAAACTGATTCAGAAGCAACAACCCGATATTATATTTTTACAAGAAATAGTTAGGAAACATACCGAAAGAGCTTTCACCTGGTTAAAAGCAGACTACCCCTATCAAATTGGCACTCCCCCTGTAGGAATTCTCAGTAAATATCCGATTGTATCCAGCGAAATACTGCACTTAGCGAACCATCCAGAAACGCAGCAGCGGGCAATTATTAAATTTAACGAACAAGAAGTAGTGATTTATAATATGCAAGCTACCGGGCCGTGGTTGAGCAGAGTTAAAAAATTGCGTTTTTTCAAAATTCCTGTTTACAAATATGGCAAACGATCGCCTGAAATTCAAGACTTAGTGCAGCGAGTTGAGCGAGAAACTCTGCCAGTAATTGTCGCGGGCGATTTTAATATGACAGACGAAACTCAAGACTATGACAGGGTGCAGAAAGTCATGCAAGATTCTTTCCGAAAATCGGGATTTGGGTTTGGTTTTACCTGGCCTCACGGTTGGGAACTTAAGTTATTGGTAAAAAGATCGAATTTGAGATTAAATTATCCCGTTTGCCGGATTGATTATATTTGGTATTCACAGCATTGGGGTGCTAAATCGAGTTCGGTTTTGGAGGCCACGGAGTCCGATCATTTGCCTGTAGGAGCCGAACTTGTTTTGTTGAAATAAAGCGGTATAATGTATATAAAGTGAGAGGTAAACTTTGGTACAGTATCGAGCGGGAGTAGTGTTTTATAGACAAAAATTACTAAAAGGGATAATATTAATATGCGGTTTTCATTGAGTTATATGTTAAGATAAGTATTAGGTTGAGTGATTGACAAATGCCTACTGCTGCCCAGCTAGAGAGCTTATATCGAATCAGTTATCCACTGACCTACACGATGCTTCAGCCTATACATCTGATTTGTGTTGACGATCGCACTCGTAACGTATACATATTGGCTGGGTAGGATGAAGAGCTTGAGTTCCAAATTTTACCCAATGGGGAGTTTGCTGATGAGCCAAGTTAACTATAATGCAATGTCGAATACTGAATTGAAACAGTATTTTCTTAAACATCGTGGAAATCGAGCCGCTTTTCAGGCGTACTTAGACAGAATCAATCAGCATCCGCTGAGGATTATTGCAAGTCCCAGTGATCCAGATTTTGATGAGAAAGTTCAAGCCGCAATTCGCCGCAAGTTAGAAGCGGCAAGAAATAGCAATAGTTAGCAATCTAATAAAATTGATAGGCACACCCATGCAAATTAACCTCACCATTACCGATCGCCTAGAACAGCAACTTCTTGAGAAAGCTAGCCAACTCAACCTGCCCATTGAAACCCTGATTTTAGAATCGCTGCGCCAACTGTTTCAAGAAGACGAAGAAGAGCTATCTAAAGAAGATATCCTCAACAGTCTTCGGATTGCGCTTCAGGAAGTAGAAGACGGTAAAGTTCACCCGATCGCAGAACTTTGGGATGGTATTGATGTCTGAACTACCCAGCATCCAGGTTCTGTTTGCAGATCAATTCAAGCGCCAACTCCGAACCCTCGCCAAACGCTATCGTCAGATTCAAACCGACTTGCAACCTCTCCTACAGCAGTTGCAAGCAGGCGAATGTCCAGGCGATCGCATTTCTGGTACAGGCTACACCGTCTTTAAAGTAAGAGCCAAAAACAGTGACATTAGTAAAGGGAAAAGTGGAGGCTATCGCATCATTTATCAAGTCACATCAACCACTTGTTTCATCTTGCTCATCATCTATGCCAAATCTGACCAAGAAACGGTTGCTGTAGAAGAAATTAATGATATTATCGATAACTTCCGCAATCAGCAACAATCAAAACTTAGCTAAGCACTGGTGGCAATCCTACCTCTTGTGGCTGCACAAATCGGCCGTTAAAACTAATAGCTTTATCCTCAAAAGTCCTCGCTTCCGCCACCGCTTGCCGCAAATGAGCTCGATCCATATCGTCCTGAATTCCCCCTACCAAATATACAATTAACTTCGTCGCTAAATCCTTTCCAGAAACTAGCACTCGCTTTTTGTTCGGATCGTACAAAATCCCGTACCACGCAGACTCAGGATTGTCCATGTGGCTAAATCCTTCATCGACATCGAATCTGCGGAGTTTGTCGAAAATAGATTTCAGGGAAAGTTTCTTCCTAAATACTAGAATTCCCAAAGCATTAGCTAAAGCAACTTGACCGACTGGACGGAACAAAATATTTCCCTCGCCCCCTGGCTTTTCAAAATTAAATCGGCGCAATTCGGCCGTTTCTTCGCCGCTTTCAATTCTTTGATAGCTGGGTAAAGTTGCTAAATGATCGAACAATTTTTTAAACTCTTCAATTCCCTCTTTTAGTTCTTCATCTTCGGGACGCATGGGAATTAAACCTTTACGTTCCGGCTTCCAATGAGGGAATTTGTATTCTAAATATCGTTCGGACATATCTTGCAGCGCTTGCAATGTGGTTAACACAGTTGATTTTGCTGCGACTGTGGCGCTGTCCCAATTGACGCGGGGGTTTCTGTCATCTTGCTCTTTTAATAAGGGATGGGTGACGGCAATTTTTCGGGCTGCGATCGCAAATCCATTGTCCTCGTTCAATAATGCTAGCTGGCCCTGACTCAGCGTTACCGCCATTAGGTTAACGTGCACAAAGATCGATCGCACGCGCCGTTGTGCTTGCTGCCGCGTTTCTCCCGCTACCGCCGCCGGGATAAACTCAATTCCGATTTTTTCGTGAGCTAATTTATACACTGTTTCGGGATCTATTTGATACTCTTCTGCTAAATCTTCCAGAGTAATTGCAGCGCCGACAGGTTTTTTATTTTTGTTGTATCTTTGCAGGATTCCGGTTTTAATTAAACTCATTAAACCTTGAACTCCCATCAGCCGATGCTGGCCGTCTAAGGCAAAAATTGAGACTTTTTGAGAGACATTCAAAAGCCCTAAATTCTCGTTTTTCTCAAAGGATGTAAATTCAGTCGCGGATTTGGTTGCTACGCCATTTTTATCCCATTCCTCGGCTAAAGGATTGTCTACCCACGGGGGACTGACGACTACTAAAACTGCGGGGAATTTGTGCGATTTTCGGGCGGCTAAATATTGAGTAAGGGCGGCTTGGCGCGACCAATCTAAGGGACGCTGGATAATTTCGTCAATGGTTTCGTCGTCGCGGACGATGTTGTTAGTTTGGAGGTCGAATTTTTGGCGGAAAAGCGGCATTTGGGAGGCGAAACGGACGCGAGAGTCTAACCATTCTAGGGTGACTGAACCGATGTATGCTTCGCTGTTTCCCATCTGGGTTTTTTGTACGAAAATGCGATCGTCCTTTCCTAAATAATTATCTAATAAAAGTGCGATTTCCTGTCGGTCGCTATTTTCTTTTTCTAAAATTTTTATAGCGAGGTCATCCGCTGGGTTGGTGTTCATCGGCGGTTTTTATATAATAGGCTATTTTTTCAAAAAATATCATATATTAAAGTTTATGTCAACACTTGTTTTTAAAAAAACATTGTGAAATACTTAAATTATGCCCTCCTCGCCCATTTACCATAAAAGTTGCAAAAAGTCAATAGCTATTAATGCCCAATGCCCAATACCCCATGCCCAATGCCCCATTCCCAATGCCCCATTCCCACTGCCCCATTCTAAAATATGTCTACTCCTTCCTTTGAATACATTTTGCCGGTCATCCGGGGAATTCAAGCGGGCCGCGAATATTACGTGTCGATGTGTCCGGTGCGTTTTTTGCCGAAATTGTTTCCCTTTGAATCTGAAGAATTGCCACCGTCTCTGCGGGCGAAACGCGCGCTTAACAAAGCTAGGATTCCCGAAATTGCTGATTATTTTGTCAAGAATCCTACAAATTATACTTGTGGGGCAATTGCTGCTTCGATTGATGCGGATATTACTTTTGAAGCAGTTGGAAATGAGGCCGAAGACCGGAAAATCGGTCGCTTGCGAGTGCCTATGGATGCTAAGTTTACTATTAATGACGGACAGCATCGCCGCGCGGCTTTTGAGATGGCTTTGAGGGAAAATCCGCAGTTGGGATATGAGACGGTGGCGCTGATTTTGTTTCTCGATATTGGGTTGGAAAAATCGCAGCAGATGTTTGCTGATTTGAACGGTTTTCAAGTTCCTTTGGAGGCGTCACTCAGTCTACTTTACAACCACCGGGACGATCGCGCTTTTGTGGTGAAGGCGGTTGTTAAGCAGGTTGAGGTTTTTCGGTGTTTGACTGAGATGGAGAAGGGGAGTTTGAACGGGCGATCGCACAAATTGTTTACGCTGAGTGCGATCGATCGTGCTATCATGGCTTTGCTGTCTAATATTCACGGCAGCGAACAGGCAAAACCCTCTGGTTCTCGCACCAAAAAAGAACAGAAAGAGGAAGAACTTGCTCAAAAAATACAACTGGCGGTTAGTTATTGGAATGCGGTTTGCAGTTTTATTCCTGATTGGCAATTAGTTCTGCACAAGCAAGTTGCGGCGGGGGAAATGCGCCGGGATTGCGTACACTGTCACAGTGTTGTGCTTGAGAGTTTGGGGGAAGTTGGGGCGGCTTTGCTGTCGGTTTTTCCTGAGAGTTGGGAGGAACATTTGAGCCTTTTGCAGCAGGTTGATTGGTCGATTTCTAATCCTGATTGGGAGGGTGGGATTTTGTTGAAAGGGGGGATTTCTAAGTCGAGGGCGAGTGTTAGTTGGATGACTGATTATTTGAAAAATCGGTTGAGTTTGGAAACCGCAGAGGCAGCACAGGCGGGACGCCCGGGCCACCTGCGTTTGTAATTGCAGCGCCAAAATGCCGCCAAAAACTAGGCTACTTAAAATAGCGTCTGAATGGTTCTGCAAGAATGCCCAATATTTGGTCTAGCTGAGTAATAAAATATTCAGTCAAATCAATTTTTAACAACTGATTTTCTAAAATTAGGAATTTCCAGTTTGTACCAGTTGAAACTGCTCCATAAATTGCGGATTGTTCTTGCCCTTTGCGCGCATTAAATATTTGAGCTGCTGCCATCTGAGCCGCACACTGTCCCAATCCTATTCTAATATCGTTGTCTTTTGCTTCCACCAATGTCAAGACTGGGGCTGTCACTAATGATTGATTGCTCGATGCGCTGAGGAGAAAGTCACAAGCCCCTGTTAATCCTTTGCTCTCTTCTACGTTAAATGTGTTGCCGGAAAAGTAGCCAATTTTGTTGTTAAAAGTGCGCCGGATTTCGAGTAGAATGGGAGTAATGATTAATTCCGATCGAGCTTTTTCGGTGCTGATACTTGAGGCTAAGTCTAAAGCTTCGTCAAGAGTTTGTTTGAGGCGTTCTGAAGGTGCGAGGGGGGTAATTTGGCTGAATAAGTGGGGAATGTCTTCAACGGTTAGATCCAGGGTTGAGACGGCTTGGTCGATGGTTTTGAAGTCGCTGTAGGACATATTTAGTTTGCGGATGGGATGGATTTGAGAACCGCAGATGCACGCAGATGAGGACTGATAATATTTGTTAAATCCATTCTAGATGGGCTTTTACTTTGCTGACTGCTACTTTTACACTACTAGCATTTGATGACATTTTGTAGGATTTATTATTGGTCGGGGTCGAGTTATACAAAACTACATTTCCCTCCCAAAGATGGCTTTTTCTAGACCAATCCAATTGAGCTAGTTGCAACACTCTTTCTGTTTCAAAATCTTGGCTGCTATCTCTGTCATAAGTACAGTATAGCAACCGACCTAAAATTTCTAGTCCCACGCTTCTACCCAAGATACAGGAGTCTGTAAATTTATTAACATCTTCAATTGTCAATTCTTCAACGCTTATTTCACAAATATGTCTAGTCTGACTACATTTGGAGAAAAAATTATTAAGACATCTAGCCAAAATCTCTGATGATTCCCCCACCTCAAAATCTTTAAGTTCATCACTTGGATCATCAGTAAACGCACAGCTTACCGCTCTTGCTATGAAATTAGTTGTATATATCAACTTCTTTTTACTGTCGGGAGTCGATTTAATTTTATCCGTCTTTTTATAAAACATTGCTACTTTTTCAAGTAAGCTTTTGGTAATACCAACTCGACCTTCAAACTCACCGAATGACAAAAGTAATGATTTATCCAGTTGTCTTGTCTGCGCCATATCTCGAAAATCTGCCTGACACTGGTTAAAGTCTTCCTCTAAAACCAGCGTAATAGGGAAATCATTATCACCTATTAACTCGCCTGCAGCACTTTCAATTAACTCGTGAATAGCGCGCTTGCGATGCTGTCCATCAGTAATATCTAACTTAACACCACGAGGAATAACTACTAGACAAATCCCCCGACCTAGTTCTATAATGTCAATCTTTTCTGGATCGACATTTGCTGTCAGTGTCCCCAAAATCCAGGGTTGATCATTTCTAGCGCGTTTAAGAATATATTGTTTTATGTCCTCAGCATGACCCTTTACCTCTGGGCGGTTTTTACCAGAATCAGGATCGTTGCCAGTTGATGGTTTGGCCTGGAGGAGGGTAGGTAAGTCATTAGCCGGGATATTTATTTGCACCATTTTCCGCTTTCCCTGCTGGAAAATTAGCCCTGGATAGCACTTCTCACGGTGGTACTTGGCGAAGTATGGAGCAAGTAACTCATCAATTCGCGGAGCTCTATCGGACTGAGGAGGGTTATTGTCAGACATATAAGTTAATTAAATTTGCGTATAGACACAATTTTACATCACCAACCATATAAATGTAAACTAATCAGGAATACTATTTTGCCGCATGAACAAATAACAAAAAAAACAATCAACTTTGATAAAGTCCGACATTATATCGTAAAATATTAATACTGACAATAGGAGCTTTCAGATATGATACCAACTCAACAGATGTCATTATTCCAAAGTCGCACCGTTACCGAATTAATAGAAGACATAGAATTGCTAACTGAGGAAATCCAAGAGTTATATTGTCTTGACGAAATTCCTTGGGTAATTGGATATAGCGGGGGAAAAGATTCAACGGCAGTATTACAGCTAATTTGGAATGCGATTTCTAAGATTCCCCAGGAAAAACGTATAAAAAAAATTGATGTCATCACAACAGACACTCTAGTAGAAAACCCCATCGTATCGGCATGGGTTCGTAAGTCTATTAAGCAAATGAATGTTGCAGCCACAGAGCAAGAAATGCCCATAAATACTCATGTGTTACAACCAGAGTGGACAGATACTTTTTGGGTAGGTTTGATTGGCAAAGGATACCCAGCACCCAGAGGTAAGTTTCGCTGGTGTACAGATCGCCTAAAAATTTCTCCATCTAACCGTTTTATTCGTAATATTATCCGAACTAGCGGGGAAACAATACTTGTATTAGGGACTCGTAAAGCTGAAAGCACAAAGCGCGCTCATAGGATGAAAAAAATGGAAGCCCGACGGGTGCGGGAGCGCCTAAGCCCCAATATGAACTTACCGAACTCTCTGGTTTATAGCCCTATTGAAGACTGGCGTGATGATGAAGTTTGGCTTTATCTGATGCAGTGGGACAATCCTTGGGGATACAGCAACAAAGATTTGTTCGCTATGTACCGGGGTGCGAGTGCTGATAATGAATGTCCCTTAGTTGTCGATACTTCTACCCCTAGCTGTGGTAGTTCTCGTTTTGGGTGCTGGGTGTGTACAATGGTTAGTCAGGATAAATCGCTAACAGCGATGATTCAAAATGATGAAGAAAAAGAGTGGTTGCAACCTCTACTAGATTTCCGTGTGGAATTGGATGTTGAAGATAGTCGCGATCGACGTGACTTTAGGCGACGTAATGGCAATGTTCAACTCTATGAACGCAATTTAGAGGGTGAAAAATCTATTGAGCCTATTCCAGGCCCCTATAGTAAAGAAGCGCGTGATTATTTATTGAGGCGACTTCTTTCTGTTCAAACCGAAATTCGTTCTAAAGCACCAGAAGAAATGCGAGATATCACCTTAATTTCCCCGGAAGAGCTGAGCGAAATCCGGCGTATTTGGCTAGAAGAAAGACACGAATTCGACGACAGTTTGCCCCGGATTTACGAAGAAGTCACGGGCGAACCTTTTGAAGATTCCCGTCCCGCCGCCGAAAGAAAACTCCTCGGTAGCGATGAATGGACTGTAATCGAAGACCTTTGCAGCGAGGACAAAATGCACCTCGAATTGATGGCAAAACTCCTGGATACAGAACGCCAATACTACACGAAGCCCCGCCGTACAGGCATTTACGCCGATTTGGACAAATGCTTTGAAACCAGTTCGCGATCGAAGGAAGAAGCGATTGGCAACGCCCACTATCAACGCAATTTAAAAAAAGCGGTGGAAGATATTAAAGCAAATCCGACGGAAAAAATTCAGCAATTCAAAGATGCGATCGCCCAAACCAACAGTTCCGCCAAAAACGATACCGTTGATATTGCCAAACTTAAAGAAGAACTCGAAAGCAATAGCAATCAAAGCAGACAGCTATCTTGGGCGGATATTAAATTTTCTACTCCTGATGTAGGGGAGAAAAATAGCAAAGATTAGGTCAATAATGTCGATCGGGCGATCGGGCTTTGGGGCGATCGGGCTTTGGGGCGATCGGGCTTTGGGGCGATCGGGCTTTGGGGCGATCGGGCTTACCCACAAGCCCGCCGGGGATTGAAATCCCCGTCGAGAGAGCGAAAGTCGGTTAAAACCGACTGAAG